>JAKATM010000152.1 GCA_021818765.1 Thermoplasmata archaeon
TGTATACTTTCCTCCTGCTGTTGTCCGTATCAACCACGAGCCTTATCAGGTTCGCCCTCTCCAGCAGGAAGAGGTGCTTATTGATCGCCTGTTGCGAAACACCAACAAGCCGGCTCAACTCGGTGCCGTAGGACGAAAAAGATGTCAGCTCTCTTAATATCTCCCTCCTTGTCGAATTCTCAATCGCGTCAAGCAGAGCTTCTATCTCATCGTCCAGCATTTTTTCACTCAATGCTTATTCTTCTTCCTGATGCCTCTGCAGGCTTGTCCTTGGAAATTGTCACATCAAGGATGCCGTTGACGAATTTGGCCTTGCAGGTTTCGGGCTTTATCTTGTGCTCAAAGTCAACCTCCTTATGGTATTTCCTTGAGCCGTCCTTCACGTTCAACGTCACAGAAGTGTCGCTGACCTTTAGATCTATGTTGTCCTTGGAAATGCCCGGTAGCTCATATGTTATGTATACATTTGATGCATCCTCATTTATATCAGTAAGAGGTTCCCTGATATCCTGTTCCAACTGCTCTGGAACGCGCTTGTGCATCATTTCAGGCACGTTTCCGAATTCCTGGAAAAATGGTCTGCCATCAGGTCCCTGCCTGAAAGTAAAGCCATAAACAAAAGGCCCCTCTATGTTCTGATCCGGGTTCTTCCTTATTCCGTTGAAGAATCTAGCTAGCCTTTCGTTCATTCGCCTGAAGTCCTCATCAAAATCCCCAAACATATCTCCAAAGAAATCCCTGTCCCAGTCATCGTCTCTTTCTCTCCTTTTAACCATTTCAATCACTCCTTCACAACCAATAGTTGTTAACTGTGAATTGTAATCGAATATTTAAATTTTAAGAACTTTCTCTTCGGTAAGGGAAAAAAGTTTCAGGAAGTTATTGTGCTATTCTTCGCCGACTTCTTTGACAGGTAATAGATCATGGCAATAACTATCGCGGCTGCCGCAAGCGCTGCATAGGTTACGTTGTCGGATATCCCAAGTATTGAATTCCATTTAGGACCGAGGTTATATCCTATATAGATAAGGAGGGAGTCCCAGATAACCATTCCTATGACGGTGAATGATACGAACTTGGATATTTTCATCTTCCCCAGCCCGGCAGGTATTGAGATGAATGTCCTGAAAATGGGCACAAGTCTTGTCACGAAGACAGAGAATTCACCGTATTTCCTGAACCATAGATTAACTCTCTCGATGGTTTTTTCACTGATTCCTACCTTTTTACCATATAGCTTGACGAATTCAGCTCCTCCCTTGTCGCCGATCAGGTAAGCAAGCAACGCTCCAACGAGATTCCCAACTGTACCGACTATCAGAAGGATGGCGAAGGCCGGCCCCAATGAATATGGGGGCAGTTCATTCTCATAGAGGAGGTATCCGCCGAAAACCATAACTACTTCAGAGGGGATTGGAAGAAGAAGACCTTCCAGCATCATTAGGACAAAAATACCCGGATACTGTATCTTCAGTATGGTACTGGTAATTAGCGTTATTACGAAAGCCACGATGCTCATAAGATTTAGTCTTCTCCCGGTTGCAGCTTCACGACACCTATTACAGCTGCCACATCTTCGGGTGGCAGTGCAAATCTCCTTCTCTTTATTCCAGATTCAATGAATATCAATTCTGAAAGCTCGTCCGGATAACCTTCGGCATAAATTATCTCTTCGATAGTTGCATTTATTATCATTTTAGCGCAGACCACGCATGGATGTGTTGTGACGTATATCTTGGCGTTTTTTATGCTTGATCCATGCACAGCAGCCTGGATTATCGCATTCTGCTCTGCATGCAGCCCTCTGCAAAGTTCATGCCTTTCTCCTGATCGTATAGCCATATCGTCCCGTATGCAGCCAACATCGCTGCAATTAGCCAACCCTGAGGGAGGTCCATTGTATCCGGTAGCTATAACATGGTTATCCTTCACTATCACTGCACCCACACTTCTTCTTATGCAATTGGCTCGGGAAGCCGCTAGAAACGCCATACGCATAAAGTATTCGTCCCAGGTGGGCCTTGTTTTAGTTGACAATTGAACCCGATTAATATCAGGGCATTTAACTTTATTGATCTTTGTAACTGGTCATTCTAAATTCCTTGGCACGGTTGGCAGGATCCTCCCTTCTCTTGATAATCGACGGAAATCCTGAAGAATGCCCTGTTACAAGTTGCTCATTCCCCTGCGCCATTCTATTAAGAAACTACTATGGAACAGTATAGACACCGATTAACTTTATTCCAAGCTTTGGATCCCCAGATTTAATGCTGCTCAACATGCCTAGGTAAGCAAAGGAATGTATTGTAGGCAATATGACTTCTGTTTCAAGCCTGTCACCTTCCAAACTCTGGATCCGTAACAGGCGTATTATGTTCAGGTCGTTTGCAGTATTTGTGATGTGTTCGTATAAATCTTCGTGCGACATTCCTTCATAAATATTGTCGCCGAGGGTTACAAGTGACTTGTTATTAGGTGTGTGATCAGAAAGATATACAGCGTCAAGCTCATAATCATGAGAAGAGGACTTCACTATCCTAGTCCATGGCCCGTCTGTTCTAGACTCTCTGGAATAGAACCTTATGGAAGTGAGTTGTAACTTTTTAGATATTTCAGTTATAATGTTTCTTGTTCCCCTGCTTTTTCCAAGGTAATAAACTCTCAAATTTTGTGATTTTCTCCTTGACTCCATAATCAGGTCTGAGACGTTATCGTAATCGCTATGATGGAACCTGAATCTGAAGCGGATCTCCCCGCCATCAATATATACAAAAAGAAGAACTGCGCTCTTGACCGTCGTAAAGTCCCTGATAATTTCTTTCCATATTGGAGGAACTTCACCTTCATCTACCCTTTGGCTCCAGCTCTCGTATGTTTTCTGAGCTTTAACTGAATCCAAAAACAACCTAATTTCCCTGTTGGCAAGTTCTTTTTCTCCAATATAATAATGAATCTCTGCTTTGCCGTCTACGAACTTTACTGACAATGGAATAAAAAGATTGAAGCGGGAAGACAACTCAGAAGCTTTTCCAAATCCACCTGCCCCGCCTTCCATCTCACAATCTAGAATCGTATCAGTTAAATCTATCATCGAGTCATGGTCAAAGTCGCCCATTTCAATCAACCTTGAAATCCGCGTAAATGCATCAAGTCCTATTTTCAGTCAACGGACTTGAACCAGAGGTACATTTCTGCGGTAGTCACAATTTGAAACTACTTTAAAATCATTTTCATATGATGTGCAGTATCAATTAACAGAGCCACTCGTTAAAGACCAACCTTGAATACAATGGATAGGAATTCTACGTTCTATTTTAGTGCCTAATAAATTCCTTCGGCTAACATACAGTGGTAGGAGGCGTTTTTGAAGTGAGTAAAACGCTAATTAAAAATTAGCGGCACATTTTTTAAACTTCTAGAAAATGATGACTCCTTTCATGCTGCTTGCATCATGAAAGCTTCAAGACTGTTGGAGGCCCTCTTAAAGATTTTGAAAGGTCATTCAGGCACTATTCATGGCGTACATTAGGTATAAAACGCCAAGATCGG
>JAKATM010000153.1 GCA_021818765.1 Thermoplasmata archaeon
TATACGACCATCAAACGTTCCATAATTAAGCCTTTACTTGCTGGAGACATACTTGTTAATGCATGCCTTGAAACAGGACTGCAGATAATTCTTCCATGCAAAGAAATGAGTAATATTAGATTCCTTGAAGAAGCTAACCGATCGATCAAGCTGATTTAGTACCCGTTGAGAGTCCGGTTCTCATGGCGAAGTTTTCAGGGAACTGTTTCATGGCAGAATTTAGGCCGTCTATGATCCTTTTACCGTCATATGTAAGCTTTTCCACAAGTTTTTCCGGGCTTAGCGTATAATATATATTGCGGAATCCACCCTGCTCCATCGCCATCGTATCCTTGAAGCATAGCCCCGCATTCACGAGTTTCTCGAGTATCCTGTGTATAGTGCTCTTATCCCGTTTTGCTGCAGCGGACAGTGTTTCAAGCGTTATCTCCTCCATGCCATAGAGCGAGAAGAATATGTCAATTTCAGTTGAGTTGAGGGCATAGAGGCAACTGATCAGATCCGAGCAGCTTGCGCTTCCTCTCACTATCTTACCAAGTGGCGAAACACTCACGCTATAGTAACGCATAAATGAATTAAACACTTTGCATGGTTCATGCAATACCGTAAAATATAAAATTGAAAAGAATATCACCACTTGGTTGCGAAACCAAAGATAACGATAAAAGTGAAGGGGAAGCAAAATGAACAGCGATGATGAGATAGAAAAGATTAGGATGAAACAGATGGAGGATATAATGAAATCAATTAAGGGAGAAAAGCAGAGCAATCAGGCAGGTCTTGGTGTGGTGCCAATAGAACTCAGTGACAGGAATTTTGCCAGCGAGCTCATGAAGCACGACATGATGGTGGTGGATTTCTGGGCTCCATGGTGCGGTCCATGCCAGATGGTTCACCCAATAATAGAGGAACTTGCAAGGGAATACGCCGGGAGAGTCACCTTTGGCAGGCTCAACGTAGATGACAACCAGTCAACTTCCGCAATGTTCAGGGTGAGGAGCATACCTACAATCCTCATATTCAGGAAAGGCAAGGTAGCCGATGGGGTCATCGGGGCGGTTCCAAAGAAGATGCTTGAGTCAAAGATAATTTCGGTTATGAAAGCGCAGTAGTGAGGAAAATGCCAGACGGGGAGAAGGGCACCTACGACGTCGTAATCGTAGGCGGGGCATCAGCTGGTCTTACGGCTTCGCTGTACTGCAGCAGGCAACAGCTGAAGACAGTGGTCATAACAAAAGATATCGGCGGCCAGGCGCTCCTGACCAATGAGATACAGAACTATCCTGGATTCGACGAAATCAAGGGCTTTGAACTGATGACAAAATTCCAGAAGCAGTCACTGAGCTACGGCACTGAATTCGAGTATGATGAGGTCACCAGGATAGTGAAAGGCAGCAGCAGCTTTTCAGTGGAAACCGGTTCAGGGGCATTCGAAGCAGAATCAATAATCCTCGCCTTCGGAAAGACGCCGAGGGAACTGGGGGTACCAGGAGAAAAAGAACTGTCCGGACGCGGGGTATCATACTGTGCAGTCTGTGACGGTCCACTGTACAAGGGAAAGAGGATAGCCGTCATTGGAACGGGTCCACAACTCATCGAAGCAGCAATATACCTGGTAGACATCGCATCTGAACTCTTTATTATGAGGACTTCCTCAAGATCAACTGGCGATATTGAATCAATAAGATCCTTGCAGGAAAGGAAAAACGTGAAATTTATCGACTCGGTCAAGGTAGGTGGCTTTGATGAAACCGAAGCTGGAATATCGATTCGTACCGGAAGGATTGCTGATACAGGAGAGTTTAATGACATTGTTGTTGACGGCGTCTTCATCGAGAATGGCTACATATCGAAGGCTGGTTTCCTGAAAGGTCTGGTAGACCTGAACAGGAGCAATGAGATCATAATTGATGATCTCTGCCATACGTCTCAGGAGGGCATATTCGCCTGCGGAGACGTAACGAACATGCCATACAAGCAGGTTGTCATCTCTGCCGGCCAGGGTGCAGTAGCCGCACTGTCAGCATACAATTACATCCAGAAGAAGAGAGGTCTGGTTCCTGTCAGGACAGACTGGAAAGGGATAAAGAAATGAGCGAACCGATAAACGCAATGAACTTTGGCCGGGGAATCAGACTCGGGAGATACCCGAGTTCTGTAAATGCCCAGAGGGAAGAAAATTTGAGGGAGTAATTTTCTTCATCATCTTTCATGACACTGGAACAGTGGCAGGTGAGTATATTTCATCTAACTCGCCCCCGAGGAGACCCCGTCCGTGAGGGTAGGGAGGAACCTAAACTGAAAATTATATATTGATGATATGCTTCCATAGATGCAGAATACCCTGATGCTTAAAATACTTCCCGATCATGAACAGAGAAACATTCTTCTGGAAACAATGGAGGTGTTCAACGACTCTTGCAACGATATATCCCGAACGGTGTTTGACAATGGTTTCCCGAATAAATATGAACTGCACAGGCTGGTATATTATAGTGTCAAGGATAAATACAGGCTGCCGTCCCAGCTTGTTGTCAGGGCAATAAGCAAGGTTGCTGAATCCTACAAGGCTGATCGGACTCGCATACACGAGTTTGACAGGCATGGATCCATCATTTATGATCAGAGGATACTGAGCTTCAAGGGACCGGATTCGGTTTCCATGAATACGCTCCATGGAAGAATCAGGATGCCCATGATTTTTGGCGAGTACCAGAGACAGCGGCTCAGCAGGGTCCACGGACAGGCAGATTTAATTTTCAGGAACAATGCGTTTTACCTTGCCGTTGTCGTCGATCTTCCCGAGGAGCCTGAATATGAACCCATAGGTTACATCGGTGTCGACCTCGGAGTGAAGAACATAGCAACAACCAGTGATGACAGAAACCACAGTGGAGATGCGGTCAGGCAGAAAAGAATCGCGACCGCGAAGCACCGCAACAGGTTGCAGAGAAGGGGGACGAGAAGTGTGAAGAGAAGGCTGAAAAAGATAAGCGGGAAGGAGAAAAGATTCCAGAGAATTGTCAATCACGGCATATCGAAGGGGATCGTAGCGGAAGCCAAAGGCACTGGCAGGGGTGTTGCTCTTGAGGATTTGATCAACATCAACCAGAAAACTGTTGTCAGGCGCAGGCAGCGATACATGCGCTTGAGCTGGTCTTTCCGCCAGCTCAGGTCGTTCATAGAATACAAGGCAAGGGCGTCGGGTGTACCCATCAAGATTGTGGACCCCCATAACACCAGCAGGGAATGCCCCAAATGCCACAGCATCGACAAAAGGAACAGGAAGAACAGGGATAGGTTCAAATGTGTTCGGTGCGGATATGGCGGCGAGGCGGACTATGTCGCATCGCTCAATATAAGAAGTAGGGCTGCAGTCAACCAGCCTACTGTAGCCTGATAAGAGTTACAAGCTCCTTCCGTCAGGGAGGAGTAGTTGACTTTACCGCTTCAATTATTTTAGCGAGCATGTCGTCCACATTCCTTCCCATGCTTGAAAGGTTTTTGTAGCCTGAA
>JAKATM010000023.1 GCA_021818765.1 Thermoplasmata archaeon
GAGAGTTCTTGCCGACGCGAAGAAGTTCACAAATATAATTTCCGGGAGCAGCAAGCAGAATTTTATCAAGAACCTCAAGGAGCTTGAGCAGATCGCATACAAGCTTGGCCCTGCATTCGAAGAGAAACTTCGGGAAGCAAAAATCCGCTGGAACTATAAGGGCTGAAACTTATTCGATCATGTCCCTGACAAACTGCGGGAGTTTGAGTGCCCCATGCAAAATTTCAGAATTGAAGTACTTTCCGTGCTGCACATCTTTCTGGAAATCTAGGTCAGAATCGGAGCCCATCGTGAAAGACCAGAAACCACTTGGGTACGTCGGTATGAAGCAGCAATAAGTATACACATGCTTGAAGACCTTTTTCATACCGCTGTTTGCGAGTTTGATTGCCTTTGGCTGGTACAGTGGTGAACCGGACTGTGTCACTGCAACACCTCCTTCCTTGAGGGCTCCACGAATCGAATTGTAGAAATCAACCGAGAAGAGACCTTCTGCGGGACCTTCCGGATCAGTGCTGTCCACAAGTATGAAATCGAACTTGTTCTTTGAGTTCTTTGCGAATTTAATGCCATCGTCTATTATGAGGCTGCATCTCTTATCCTTGAATGCAGAGGAAAGGCTGGGGAAGAATTTCTTTGAGACCTCGACTACCTGAGAGTCAATTTCCACATTAGTCACGCTTTTAAAACCGAGAGATAAGAGACCTGTGGCCGTCCCTCCGTCGCCTCCACCGATGACAAGCGCAGAATCAGGTTTTATGCCGAATGCGTAGAACGGCAGCATAGTTATCATCTCATGATAGATGTGCTCATCATACTCAGTAAGCTGGACCGTCCCGTCAATCGTCAGTAACTTCCCGAAATCATAAGTTTCAAAAAGATCGATTCTCTGAAAATCTGTCCGCACAGAAAGAAGTTGATCCTTTACTCTGAATGAAAGTTGCAGGTTGTCCGAGTATCTTTCCGAAAACCAGTTCTCTATTAACTTCACTGGCGCTGATCAATACTGAATATTTAAGAATTTATTTGCTGCGTTCAAATAACAATAACAAAAATATGCATCTTCTAACTTGAATTTCTACAAGATAGCCACATAAGATGAATTTAGCCAAGCAGTTTGAATTTTTATGATCGTTTTGGTAATAATATCTAATTGAAATGATATTATGCTGTATTTCTGGGCTTTTATGCTGTGCACCAATGAGAACTCAACAATTCAATGACAATTCTCCTACTTTATTTATATGATATTTTTTTTATGCAAATAATTGGATTTGTTAAAATGACGCATTTTAGCATACGCATTAAAAACCTAATCAAAATATTTTAATACTAATTTGTGAATACACATGTAGGAGGTGCCAAATGGTAGGAATAAGCGAACTCTCAAAGACGGTGTCAAAGAAGACTTCAACAACCCAGAAACAGGCCAGGAACGTCATCAAGACATTTTTGGACAATGTTGTTGCTGAAGCAAACAGGGGATCCAAGATCAACCTTGCAGGCTTTGGAATATTTGAACGCAAGACCCAGCAGGCAAGGAAGGCAAGAAACCCGCAGACAAGAAAAATAATCGACGTGCCGTCAAAGAAGAAATTCGTATTCAGAGCGTCCAGCAAGGTCAAGTACAAGTAATCTTCTTGTAATTGACCCTATATTTTTCTTGTGATTTTTTTATTATAACCTTGTATAACGTTTTTAGAATTATTATTGCATGATGTTGTAAGTGCTAAAAGTATTGCTGGAGTTTTCATGCAGATCAGATAGAGCCTGCGGGTAACGTATTTGACTTGGGCTTTGATGCTTCAGGTTTCTGAATGTACTGACTTATTAGCGTGATGACCGTATGTGCATCAGTCTCATCCAGGTCGGCAATTACATTCCCTCCAATTTTCAATCGTTTCACTTTCCTGATTTTCTGGACTTTCATGGCCTGCTCCTCTTCCTTTATGACCTTTAAGTTTTCAGGATCAAGCAATGGCTCTTTTTTCCTTAGCTTTTCCAGAATTCGGTAGGAATCTTTTTTCTTAATAATTGTCACAGAGGCGTAACCATGTTTCTTGAAATACTTGGGCTGAACCACCTGTAAGCTAGAAATTTCCTGATAAGGAATTATGCTCACCTTGAGGCCGTTTCTCCAGACGTTAAGTATGACCCTCTGGTTTGTGATCAGGTATTTTGTCTTCCTAAATCTTGAATTTATCTGACGAGCCCCTAAGTAGAAGGCAGGTATTGCAGTTGCACCATATACAATCGTTTCGTAAAGAGCAGAGTTAAAGAAAGAGACGGAAGTTGAGAATAGATTTTCGAAGAAAGATAAGGTTGCAGGCAAGAATAGAGAAAAGAAGGTCGAAAGAGCACCTATAGTTATATAGTATCTCCTTAGACCGGGTGATGGATAAAATTCACCAAGAAGCGTTTCCCCCTTTTCAAATTTCTGCACTGGTGTTGGCAGATTATCCTTGTTTTTGGTTTCCCTCACCCTCTTTACTGGTTTAGCACCGACCAACAAGGAGCCGCATGAATAACATGAAATGGAAGATGCATCATTAATTGCGCCACATTCCGGGCAGTAGACTTTCTTCATTCACATCACCATTTTATTCTTTTATATTGAACTTTCTGCGCTGCTCCAGTAACATAGGAAGAAGGAGTGCTAAACAATTACCCGGAGGTTTCATGGGTTGTATTGCGCGCTGCCCCTCCATGACCCGTGTTGAGAGAAACTCACTACACAGAAAAATAGGTTAATTCTCTTATAGCATTCAATGTTGAAAAGACCAAAAAGTCATGGCTTTACGATACCATATAACACTAGCTTGGCACTTTCACTTAGCACAAAATAGTTGATACGTGTTTGAAAAGTAAAATATCTTGAGACGTGATATCTGCCAGAGTTCAATGTTGGATTATGATCAGTCCATGCTCGATTATCTCGGAATCAAGAATTTTGAGGGCCTTTTTTCAGATATATCGCCAAAGATCCGCAAAAATAAGCTGAATCTGGACCCCCACTGTTCGGAGTACAAGCTTGTTCAGGAAGCAACATCCCTTTCAGAGACAAATAGATTCGCCGACTATTCAAATTTCCTTGGATGCGGCGTATATGATCGTATCATCCCATCTTCGGTTGACTCGATTGTTTCCAGATCCGAATTCTTGACAGCGTATACGCCATACCAGGCTGAAATATCTCAGGGAATGCTCCAGTCGCTTTTTGAGTATCAGAGCGTTATATCGGATCTGCTTGGCATGGACGCAGCGAATTCATCGATGTATGATGGCCCGACAGCACTTGGGGAAGCTGCCAGGATGGCCGTGAGGATTAACGACCGGAAGACAATCCTGATCCCCGATAACATCTACCGAAACAAGCGCAATATCCTTGTCAATTACTGCGCAGGGCTGGACATCAACTTGAAGGAATACTCGTTCGACATGAAGACTGGAATGCTGGATCTGGAGGATCTCTCGCGCAAGATTGATGGCGATGTCTCCGCGGTCATCGTAGAGAACCCAAATTCGTATGGTGTAATTGACGAAAATGTCCTCAGGGTAAAGAATGTAATCGGTGACTCTCTTCTTATAAGTTATGTGGATCCGATAAGCCTGGGAGTATTGAAGCCGCCTGGTGACTATGGATCAGATATCGCCGTAGCCGAGGGGCAACAGCTTGGTATTCACCAGAATTTTGGAGGCCCATACCTCGGCATATTCGCCTATAGAAAGGAGCTTGCGAGAAAGTCTCCTGGAAGGCTCATAGGGGAAACAACAGATACAAACGGCAGAAGAGGCTATGTCATGACGCTTCAAACAAGGGAGCAGCACATCAGAAGGGAGAAAGCGACAAGCAATATATGCACAAACCAGGCGCTTATGGGCGTTGCCGCTCTTGCTTATCTGGCTACGGTCGGACCGTCCGGGCTCAGGAAAATTGCACTTGCAACCATGCACCAGTCCGCCAAGTTGAAGCAAATTGTATCAGGTAACAGCAAAGTACAATCAAACGTGTTCAGCGGAACCAGCTTTTCAGATGTTCCTCTTCTCATTCAAAGTGATGAGGAGAAACTCAACTTGGCATTACGAAATAACAGGATATTTGGAGGTATCAAGCTAGACAGGATCATCCAAAACAGATATGACAGGCTGAAAAATGCATACTTCTTCTCTACCACGGAGAAGACGGAGGAAACCAATCTAATGAAACTCAAGCACGCCCTGGAGGCGGCATGATGTCTTACAAACAGGCCAAATATGATGAGCCGTTTATAAAGGATCTCCAGAGCAGGACTTCGTTTGAAACTATATCAGAGGATTATGATGATGGAATAGTACCATCAGCCATGCTGAATAAAGAGCCAAAGGTTCCCGTAATTGCCGAATATGATGTTGTCAGGCATTTCACAAGGCTGTCCCAGATGAATTATTCAGTGGACACAGGCTTCTACCCGCTTGGATCATGCACGATGAAGTTCAACCCTAAGTATGCGGACAAGATTGCATCTATGCCGTTCTTCAGTGAGATGCATCCGCTCAGGCCCGAGTGGTCTGTGCAGGGTACCCTCCGGGTAATGTTCGAACTGCAGGAATACCTCAAGGAGATATCTGACATGGATGAAGTGTCCTTACAGCCCCTGGCCGGTGCACAGGGAGAGTTGACCGGCGTTCTGATTATAAGAAAGTATTTTGAGCTCAGGAAAGAGCTTTCAACCAGGCGCGAGATTGTCGTTCCTGACTCCGCGCATGGCACGAACCCTGCTTCTGCTGCAATGGGCGGCTTCAATGTCGTGGAGATACCATCAAATGATAAGGGGACCGTGGATCTTGATGCACTTAGATATGCTGTGACCGACAGGACAGCGGCCTTCATGATCACAAACCCGAACACTCTGGGCATCTTTGATCCAAACATAAGTGAAATTGCCGAAATAGTACATTCCAAGGGAGCCCTTCTTTACTATGACGGCGCCAACCTGAATGCGATACTCGGAATAACCTCGCCAGGGCTGATGGGCTTCGATGTTGTGCACTTTAACCTTCACAAAACTTTTGCAACCCCGCATGGTGGCGGTGGGCCGGGGGCGGCTCCGGTCGCCGTTAACAGGAAGCTCGCGGACCTGCTCCCCGGACCAATTGTACGCAAGGGAGAAAGCGGCTACTATCTAGACAGAAGCAACAATAAGCTTGGAAATATTGCATCGTTCTATGGTTCTTTCGGGGTTCTCCTTCGCGCATGGTCATACATCAAGAGAAACGGATCGGATGGGCTCAAGATGAACTCATACAGGGCAGTGCTGAATGCAAATTACCTTGCAAAGAAGATATCGAAGGACGTGAGGATATCGCATACTGGATTGAAGAAACATGAGGTTGTCGCCTCTTCCGAGGAGAGCGGAAAGAGAGCGCTGGACATTGCGAAATTTATCATAGATGCAGGAATGCACGCACCGACGATATATTTCCCGCTGATAGTCAAGGAGGCTCTTATGATAGAGCCCACGGAGACCGTCACAAAGAGGGATCTGGATGCCTTCGCGGATCTTATTCATGAGGCGGTCACGTCAACACAGGAAGAATTGCATAAGCATCCAGTGAACACTGCTTCGGGTAGGCTGGACGAGGTCAAGGCTACAAGGGATCTTGTTTTGAAGCGCTAGGCATGCAGTTAATCAGACTGCCTTGTACCTCTTCAGTGCGACCTCGTATATTTCCCCTTCTGAACCAAGAAGGTTCAGGAGTTCATCGGTCTCAGCCTGATCTGCGTTCTTTGTCTTCATATGAGCAACAATATCCTCATACTTGCACCCCTTTTGCGGGTCTGCATGAGTTTTAATGAACTGAAAGACCTCATCCTTAAGCGATGAATCTTCGGCCTCGGGGACCGGGATCTTGGATGCGCTCAATATTGCCTCCCTGAAACCCTGAAGATCATAAGACTTGTAGTGCTCAATATGGCGCATAGCGCATTCTGCCTCTTCTTCGGAATAGCCCATTGCAACGAGCTTCGCCTTATCCGGAGAGTCGAGCTTTGCCATCTCCCCGATAGCGAATATCTTACGCATGGCTATTCTCTGGCACCTGCTGTTCCAGTATTTGAGCATCACTTCATCAACCAGCATTATTTTTTCCGGATTAATGTTGATATAGATAACGCCATCATCGGTCTTGAACGTGTTGACCCTTCCCATAATGGTAACCATTGAATTGAGGTCAAGTTTATCCGCCGTCTCCTTGATCTCCGGCTGGTATTCGCTGTTAAACACAGTAACATAGTAAGGACCTATGTTGTCTGCCACAGTGAGCTTCGTATAATTTTCCTCAATGCTCTTTGCAGTTAAAACGCCTGAGACAAGAATTCTCTTCACCCTTGTACCTAGGGGTGTGACAATAAATGGCTTTCCGCGTTCGCCCTCCGGCATATCTTCAATAAATGTTGTATCCTTAAGTTCCCTCGAAAAGATCCACTTTGAACTTTCACGCTTCCTGGGCATCATAGCATATCACCTTCATAAGCCTCCATGACCTTCTTGAGGAGAGGCTCGTCCATCCTTCTAATTCTGCGCGCCCTGAATGATAAACCGTTTGTGCCCATTACTGCGTCGCCATCCAGAAGGATCGGAACAGAAAGGATCTTCTCTGCCAGTCTTTTTGACACGTCTGCCCTTGAAACCTTAGGCTTTTCAATATTCAGGTCCTCTTCCTTCAGGTTGAGTAGTTCGAGCATCCCTGCCCTTCCTACATTGCACTGTATGTCACCAGTTCCATCCTCAAGCGTGAAGTATGCATAAAGATCCAGGAATATCTTGGCTTCCGGGTGATCCGGGCAGCGAATGTCATCGATGGTTTTTCTGCACTCACTGCACCTGCTTATCAGACCGCCTTTTTCTCCCAGGAATACAACAGTCCCGGTTATGTTGATCGAGTCGACGGGCCTTGCAAGTTCGTTGATGTCATATATCTTTATGTCCGGAATGCGGAAGCTGCCTACCTCGGCTATCTGGGTCTTGTCTCCGGCGGTGAGCCTATACCTGCCTTTGTACTCAGAAAGCTTGGCGCCGTCGATCTTGTAGTATCTTCCAGGTGCAAGTTTCCTGTCAAACAGTGAGATGCGGATAGATCCGGTATCGTCCTCAAAAGTTGAATGAACCACCGTCTTTGTCTGTCCATCCTTCTCATAGGTTTTTTCTATTGGGTCCTTTAGGATCCCTGTCACAGAGACGAATGCATCCTTCAAGTTCAGTTCCTTGATTTTATAGTCTCTATAAACATGTTTAACGTCCAGCTTGTCGTCTGGCCTCAATACAACCTCAGTCTTTGAGTCTATGTATACACGCAGGGCGTCATTATATTTCTTAACGGTGAAATTCTTGAGCTCTACTACGTCTCCAGCCCTTATCGTGGCCGGGATTGACCATGCCGTATAAGGAAGAGTGCCACTGCCATCGCCCAGCATACCGTAGTGATAGACTCCTTCGCCCTTTTCTGTCTTTGTCTCCTTCTCCCTGAGTGAGATTATCTTTACTATCATTGTCTCATTTTTAGTCTGCTCACCCAGCTTGTCAACTGTTATTGCCATTATAATCACTATCCGTAAAGCCTCTCGTTTCCCCTCATGTCATCGTGTACAAGTTCAGAGACAATCTTCCTGGCTTCCTCGTCCTTGAACCCCACGTCATGCACCAGATAATCAATTATCTCCTTCTCGCTTTTGCCCTTAGCCTGAAGCTCCTTCACCAGCATGAGCATCCTGTCGACAATCTGCTGGTTGAATTCCTCCTCCAGATGGAGAACCCTGACCATCAGGTACAAGGATGATAAGAGAAGAGAAAGACCGTTTTCCAGCTCGTCCTTCGTGATTGTTGGAAGATCGAAGTCTGCCCGGGCAACAACGTTTTCGCCGAGACCCTCGAGCATGAATTTTACCTTCTTGATCTGTGAGTTCAGTATCAGAAGGGCACGGTAGGTCCCAAGCCGGTCCCTGCTCTCCATGGTGGCAGTCTCAATATTCGTATCCAGTTTGATCTCCATGAGATCGTCGCCAAGAAAGCCCAGCTGTAGCGTGAATGGAACCTTTTCACTTTCAAGGAAATAACCTCCCTCAGCCTTTGTGATCTTCCACTTAAGGTCAATGAGCCTCTGTGAGGACTCATTGCCCTGCTTCAGCCATTGAAGGATTTCTGTTTCGTTTGCCATACAGTTTTCTAAAGCATCTTGGATATTATATTATTTTCTAAGCTTGTTGTTTCAAAATGCTTATTCATCTGCTTATCTTCCCGAATCGTGCCAGGGAAGAGTTTGCCCGTAACTGTCCTTATGATCTCCAGACTGGTGTACTCAATGAACTGGTATAACCTGTCACCTGCACTCATTCAGATCTCATCCGAATATGGAGTGACTGTGGATGCCGCCGGCCTTATCTTTGCCTTCTTTCTGCTGGGTGCCGGGCTTTTCCAGGTCCCGGCCGGCATACTGGCAGCAAGAATAGGGTCCAGAACCAACTGCATTATTGGATTATCACTAATGTCAGTGACCGGGCTGGCTTCCATCTTCACAAGTTCATTTACCTCCCTTCTTGTTCTGAGGTTTCTCAGCGGAACCGGTGCGGCATTCTATTTTTCCTCGGCAGTTGCAGTCCTGAACGACATCTATCCAGAGAAGCTTGGAATGATGATGGGGTACTATAACGCAGCATTCGATATCGGAGGGGGTATTGGCATACTTGGCTTTACTCCCATAACTGTAATATACGGCCTGAAATGGAATGAGATAATCCAGGCGATACTGACCGCCATTTCTGCCATATCTCTTCTTGCATTTATACCAGTGAGCGATCATATAGGCAATTTTGAACCGGGCGTTCTCAGGAAGAGGATTATGAACCCGAAGATATGGACGCTTGCAATTGCATTTTCAGGGTTCTGGTCAACAACCTACGTCTTTTCGGAATACATGAAGACTTATGCCACTTTCACTGGACTGCCTGCATACTACGCCGGCGCTCTTGGAAGCAGCGTCTTGTTCTTTGGAATACTCGGCTCATTCTTCTCGGGGAGGTTGAAACCTGAAAATTTCATTCGTACTGCAATCTGGATGGTGGTCATACTTTCTTTCGCCGTCATATGGATCCCATTCCTTGGAATATCAGGAATGTGGGGTTCTGCACTGATTGTTGGCATGCTCACCGTATCAATATCATCTCTTGAGTATTCCACTGTCGTTTTCATAGAGAATGACAGGAGGTATGTCGCCCTCAACTCCGGACTTTTCAATTCAATCCAGATTCTGCTTGGATTCGCAGTTGTATTCTCGTTTACATACATACTGGGTTTGGGATTCCTCACCGCTTGGATAGTAATAGGCTTGATTCCATGCCTAACAATACCAGTTGTTTTGCTGTATCTGAAAAGGATCAGGACTGAAGGAATAGATTTCCAGAGTCGCGGGAAGAAGATTAGCTAAACTCAAGGACGTTGCCATTGTAAGGTAGAATAACCTCGTAGTTGGCGAGGTCCTCTAGGAGCTTCTCCCTAACCTCTCCGTGGCACAGAAAAACCCTTTTCGGATTGACAGCATCTATGAATTTGACGAGGTCGTTGTGACCGGCATGTGCCGACAGATCGAAGAATTCAACCTTCATCTTGGGTCTAACTGAAGATCCGTCGATGTTTAGCGTTCCATTTTCAAGCAGGCTCCTTCCGTTTGTACCTTCAACCTGGTAACCGGTTATGAAAATGGCAGACTTGTCATCTTCAAGAAGTCCTCGTATGTGGCTGAGGACAGGGCCTCCGTCAAGCATTCCCGATGTTGTGATAATAATATCAGCATTCTTGGCTTGAAGCCTTTCCCTCTGATTCCTGATGGGGACGGTCTTCTTAATAGCCTTTTTGAATTCGCTTCCTGAACGGAAAAACCCTGGTGTGTGTAGATAGATGCTCGTTATACTGTTTCCCATCCCGTCCACATATATGTTGAAGCCCATGTCGGCCAGTATCATGATCAGTTCCTGTGTCCTGCCGACCGCAAAAGTCGGGAAAATGACCTTTCCTCCCGTGCTTATTACTTCCCTGACCCTCGATCTGAGCCTTTCTATTACCTTCTGCCTCTCCTCATGGTTTTTACCTGCGTATGTGCTTTCCACTATCAGGTTTTCTGCCTTGACCGGCTGAGCGCCAGAAAGCAGGTTCGTATCCCTTGTATATAGATCGCCGGTTACGAGGTATTCAGAACCGTTTGTGAACTTCCACATGGTTGATCCGGGAATGTGCCCGGCATTGAAAGCCTGGAAGTCCAGGTCCTTGATCGAATCAGCGTCACCATAATTCACCGGGACGAAGCTTGAGTAAAGCTGCGAAATATCGTCATGATTGAACATCTTTGTATATCCTTCGAGGTTAGCAATCTTAATTGTATCCTCCAGCATCGGCCTGATGCTGTTCGCCGTCATTAAGGTGGCATAAAAGCTTGAATCGTACTTGTTGAAGTAAACGGGCAACGATCCTGCATGATCGAGATGAGCATGTGTCAGGAAAACTCCATCCACCTTCTCTGGTGGAAGGGGGTACTCCGGTGGCTTCTCGGGAATGAGGCCATAATCGACCATCACCGATGACCCTCCAAAATCCATCTTTATCGCCAATCTACCTACTTCTTCTGCTCCTCCTAAAAATTTTATCTTCATTTGAAAAACCCACTATATCTTTGCATCGTCTAGTCTTCTCTTGCAATCACACTTTCTTGTTCCAGAAATATGTTTTAGAGATTGCTTTATGATATTAAGAGATTTGTCTTCATTCTCCTTTAGTATTTTCAGGACCTCTTTTGTGTCAACGGGCTCCTCCGCCCAGACGTCATAATCGGTGATTGTGGCAAGCGATGTATAGCACATTGCGAGTTCGTTGGCCAGGTTAATCTCGGGCACAACTGTCATCCCAATAATGTCCGCAAATTGCCTGAACATCTTGGATTCTGCCCTGGTCGAGAATCTGGGACCTTCAATGCAGGCATATGTCCCTCCAAGGTGGGTCTCGTAACCAAGTGCTTTCGACTGCCCAGCCAAGACTTCGTTCATATCTGGACAGAAAGGATCTGCGGATGAGATATGATATACGTCCGGACCGTCATAGTATGTCAGTTCCCTCCTTCTTGTGAAGTCTATAAACTGGTCGGGTATGAACATCATGCCCGGTGCAAACTCCTGCTTTAAAGAACCAACCGCATTGGCGGATATTATACGCTCAACACCCTGATCATGAAGAGCCTTTATATTTGCACGATAATTGACCTTGTGCGGAGGGATAGAATGCTTCTTTCCATGCCTGGGAAGAAAGACAACCTCAACTCCATCGATCTCACCAAGCTCCAGCGCCGATGAGGGCTTTCCATAAGGCGTATTTACCTCAACGGGCTTATGATTCTCAAGAAGCGAGTACAAACCGCTTCCACCAATTATACCTATTTTTGCCATCTGAATCTCCATCTTTATTTCTAACCGTATTCATGGATAATATTTAACCATGAGACGCCCAGACCATTGTGGATAGTCTTGCTTCGCAATATCTGATCAGAATAGGAGTTCGAAGTTCTTCCTGAGCACCCTGTCCACGCCCGAACCGTACTGCGCAGCCTTCTTTTCCCTTTGGCAGATAAGGCCTGGAACTCCCAGCTTGGCACCGGCTGCCCGAAGGATGATCTTGTTTTTTCCGTTCGCTATATGCGATGAAGGCCCCATGGAAGCATATCTAACAATCGCAGGTTCCAGATAGGGTGTCAGGATCTGCTTGCCTATGGATTCCGCCATTCTCTTCTCTCGTGGCAGCGTTATGTTAAGGAGCTTTTGCATGCTCGAAGTGTTGGTGCCTTCTTTTCCAGACAGAAAGCGGTGATATCCATAGAATATTTCGTCAGCGCCCTGCCCTGTTACCACGATGTCTTCGCTTATGCTGGAAAGAGTGAGGTAAAGAACAGTCTCAAATCCAAGATCCGTGAGCTTTATGCCGGGATCGATTTTCATAACATTCAATGCTGCGTCTATAATCTGATCTTCGGTAACCTCCAATACAGTAACATCCTTATGGAGCCAGGAAGCCGATTCAATGGCAGAAAGAATGTCTCTCGACTCATGAAGACCCACGACATAGGGATGTGTGCTTCCGGGCGAAAGATGGAGAAGTATGGAGCTATCAAGCCCACCGGAGAAAGCAAGTGCTGCGCCATCTGGTATACCTGCAGTTACTGAGCGCAGGTCATCTGCGAGCGCGACTGCGTTTGCCTCCAGATCGGTTGGTCGGCCATCAGTGTTCATCGCTTATTCATTATGCTAACCTGATAAATAGAAGTCGTCATTCATTGCGAATAGGAGGATAATCCCTTGAGTTATCCGACGAAGTTTTAGCAAACAATTATCTAAGCGTAATTTCTTATTGTACATGGATTATGTTCCAGATACATCTGTCATAGTTGATGGCAGATTCTCCGTATTCCTCGCGAAGCACCATGGATCACATGTGATTTTGGCAGAAGCTCTTGTTGCCGAGATAGAGCATCAGGCAAATGAGAGACGATCAATCGGTTTTGCAGCCATTCACCAGTTGAAGGCACTACGCGACCTTCATGAACAGGAAAAAATATTCCTGGATTTCTACGGTAAAAGACCGGCAGAATGGCAGATAGAGCGAGCCAAAAGCGGAGAGATAGACGAGATGATCAGGCAGTGTGCGGCTGAAAATAATGCCACCCTTGTGACGGGTGACGTCGTTCAGAAGGAAATAGCGGAGATCAAGGGAATCAGCGTCAAATACATAGAGCCGCCCGAGACCAAGGTAAGGAACATAGAGGAATTCTTTAATCCGCTGACGTCGTCAGTTCACCTCAAGCCGGATACTGGTCCCGTTGTGAAGGTAGGACCACCCGGATCGGTTAAGCTGGAGAAAATGGAAAATTCAGTAACCAGGCAGGAACTTGAAAACATAGCAAGCAACCTTGTTACAAGAGGTAAGTTTGAGGACGAGTCTTTTGTTGAACTTGACATGCATGGCGCAACCGTCATTCAGCTGAGGAATATGCGTATAGTGATAACAAGACCTCCCTTCTCTGATGATCTTGAGATAACTGCAGTCAGGCCAATAGTGAAGCTTTCGATTGAAGATTACAAGATAGATGATAAGTTGCTCCAGAGGATAGAAAGCGGTGTACATGGAATACTTGTCGCTGGATCACCGGGAGCCGGGAAGAGCACCTTTGTACAGGCACTTGCTGAGTTCATTTCAAGCAAGGGCAAGATTGTAAAGACCATGGAGAAGCCACGTGACCTCGAACTGGCGAAGGAGATAACCCAGTATTCGAGCCTTGAAGGATCAATGGAGAAGACAGGGGATATACTCTTACTTGTAAGGACGGATTACACCGTTTTCGACGAGATGCGCATAACTTCTGACTTCCTTGTATATTCGGATCTCCGACTGGCTGGGGTGGGCATGGTTGGAGTAGTCCATGCCACGCGGGCAATAGATGCACTGCAGCGCTTCATAGGGCGTGTGGAGCTCGGACTGATACCGCAGATTATTGATACTGTTCTTTACATTTCTGCTGGAAAGATCGACACCGTACTCACGACAGAATACGTCGTGAAGGTGCCCGCAGGAATGAACCAGGAAGACCTTGCCAGGCCCGTTATAATCGTAAAGGACTTTTATGAGCAGAAGCCTAGGTACGAAGTCTATTCCTTCGGTGAACAGGTCGTGGTTGTGCCTGTTGATGCGGAAGAGGATGAGGAGGCTGCGAAATTCGACACAGAGAGGATCAAGGAGGAAATTTCTTCCTTTCTGGGAACAAGAAATGTCGACGTTTCAATGCTGGGCAGGAAGAGGGCGCTCGTAAAGGTGAGTGAGGATAATATTCCTAGGCTGATTGGCAGGAAAGGTTCCACCATTAGCGAACTGGAAAAAAGATTGAATGTCAGGCTTGAGGTCGAACCTTCATCGGCCACTATACAGGCGAGAAACAAGGCGGAGATTGAAATAAAGAACCGTGTGATCCACATTTTCGTTGATTCTCCAAACAGGAACGTTAAGCTATACGTGGATGGCATTTTGATCTTGCAGGCGAAAAGTTCTTCCAAAGGAGTCATCAGAATAAAGATGATTAGCGATACCGGACAGGAACTTTACCGTGCGATAAAGGGCGGAAAGGTTGTGGAGTACATGCTTGCAGACTGATAGCTGCCATTAGAAGAAACCGCACACTAATGAAGTTCCTGGAAATGGTAATATGACCTGCCAATCGGTTCATATATTCGTTTTGCTTATCATACAGTATGCCAGAGAATGAAGATGTGACACAGAAGATCAAGAACGCAAGGAAGGTCTCAGACAGGGGTGATCTTGTTGTATATAACCTTACATCAGGAATAGATTTCTCAGACCCGGACAAGGTTGCCAGAGCACTGGCTGATGTCTTCTTCAATGAGGACGCTGCAAAATGGTTCAACCTTGATGGGGATCATCTGACTTTTAATCCAGAGTACAGGGTCAGAATACTGCTTTCTGATGAACATGGAAAATCGCTTGAAAGAGCAGTGGATGACTTTCTACTGGATCTCAAGAAGGATGAACTCGATAATGTTTTCAGTTCATACATTAAGGATACTTCTGAGAATGCGCAAAAACTCCAGGCCGCAATGGCCAAGCATTCGTTCGGTTCCTTTCTGAATAAAAGGTTCAACCTGAAAGTCGCGGACGTAGAGGTGGAGGACGATCTTTTCACCGATCTCCTGGAAGCCATTGAGATAAGGAGCCCCACCAACCAGGACCTTATAGACTGGAAGAACCTGCCGATTTGATTGCTTCTTTTGTGCATGTCCAATCTTAAATATCAAACAGGGTTCCACCAGATATGATGTGCAGCCGATGCCAGAAAAGCGCCATATATTCCGCCTATTACAGCGGAGAGAATCTCTGCCGTCAGCACCTTGAAGATAGCATAGAAAAAAGGGTAAAACAGGAAATAAGATCCCAGATCCCGTTCAAAAAGGAGAAAACAACAATTGCTGTGGCCTTTTCCGGCGGGAAGGATAGTTCGGTTATGCTATACCTTCTTCACAAGCTTCTTGGGAAGAGAAGGAACATTGAATTGATGGCGGTAACTGTTGACGAGGGGATAAGAGGTTATCGGGATGTTGAAATGGCTTCTGCCCGCAAACTCTGTGATGAACTCGGCATAGAGCACAGAATCCTCTCCTTCGGCGAAAAATATGGAAGGACGATGGATGACATCGCAACCCTGGACAGTGCCACCATCCCATGTTCGCACTGCGGCCCAATGAGGCGCCAGGTCCTCAACCTTCTTGCCGGCGAGGTTGAGGCCGACTACCTGGCGCTTGGCATGAACCTTGACGATTATGCGCAGTCAGTACTGATGAATGTGATAAAAGGCGATGTGCAGAGGATGGCAAGACTGGCCCCTCACGATGATTCCGACGATCTCCTCATACCTAGGATTTTACCGCTGAAAAAGATACCTGAAAAAGAGGTCATGATATATGCCCTCGTCAATGGCATAAAGGCTGAGAGAATATGGTGTCCATACTATGGGAGGGCTGAAAGGAACGAAGCACGCGAGATTATTACAGGGCTTGAGGAGAAACACCCGGGAACCGCTTTCTCTATAGCAAAGTTTGGAGACACTGTCAAACTATCCCTGAGGACCAAGGTGAGTAAGGTTGAACTCGGCAGGTGCAAGATCTGCGGGAGCCCTACTGAATCCGAGGTATGCTCCGTCTGCAGGAACCTTCAAAAGCTCAGAGCGGCAGGAGAGAGCATTAAGCCATGATTTCGCGGCATGTTTTATTATAGCTATAGAACTGAAGTAATCATGGCCGATTGGAAGCAAACTGCTTTGCAATTCCTGGAACAATGGATGAACCAGGATTATGTCGAAGGGGCTATCCTTACAGGAAGCAGGGTAACAAAATTCCATGATTCTCATTCAGATATCGATATCCATATTGTGCTGAGCGAAGGCAATAAATGGAGAGAAAGAGGTAACTTTGTAATTGACGGGTATGTGGTTGAGTATTTTGCGAACCCTCCCTCGATGATAAGGAAGTATATGGATGAGGACTATGAAACACAGAGAAGAACAGATGCTAGAATGTTCTCAATGGGTGAGATTGTTTTTGACAGGAAAGGATCCGTCGCAGAGCTGAAGAAGTCAGCTTCTGAAATGATTAAAAAGAAATTCACGGCTCCTTCCAAGGGGTGGGCAGAAACTGCGAGGTACCAGATATGGGACATTCAGGATAACCTTGCTTCACTGTACGAGTCTGGCGATATAGCCTTTGATATCTACTATTATTCGCTTATATCAAAGATTTACGAAACATATTGCAAATGGAACGGCGAGGAGATCATCCCGCTCAACAAAATAACCAGGTATGTTTCCAATGTGGACTACAGAAGAGCTTATCTCTTCGATCCACCGAAGGACATGGAATTCTATGCCAAGATGATAGAAGGATTAAAAGCGGCAGACAGAAAGGTAAAATTCAACCAGGCTTCGCTTCTTTCCAGCTATGTTCTCAACAAGATGAATGGCTTCAACATAGATGGCTGGCGCTTCAGGACGCCGATCTGATGACAAAAACCATAAAAGATCGGTGTTGCAAAATGTTTATTACAATTTCACCGATTCAAGCTTTCCAAAAGGGGTTGTAGCTTAGCTTGGTTTGAGCACCCGGCTGATAACCGGGAGGCCACCGGTTCAAATCCGGTCAACCCCATTACTCTTTTTTCGGATTTAGTTGGTTATTTAAGACGCATGCTGGTATTTCAGCTTCTTCCTGTTACATAGACAAGTGCAAAACCGTCATGACCTTTTATCCCTACTGTCTGGATCGCAGTTGAAATGACGTTCTTGTAGGCATGAATGTTGGAAAGCATTTCGTTTACGCCTCTTACATTCGGATCCACGTTGCCAGGGTCTATGATGGAACCTTTTCGAATAACATTGTCGATGACAATCATGGTCCCGGGATGTGAAAGCTTGATTGCCCAGTCAAGGTACCCGGGGTAGTTCGGCTTGTCAGCGTCAATAAAGATAAAGTCAAATGGTTTAGATCCTTTTTTGTGCAGCGTGGAAAGGCTTTCAATTCCGGGTCCCAGAATGATTTTAACCTTTTCGGAAAGATTAGCTCTCTCAATGTTCCTTCTTGACACCTCGGCATGCTTCTGGTTTATCTCCAGGGATATCCATTCACA
>JAKATM010000024.1 GCA_021818765.1 Thermoplasmata archaeon
AGTCGAGGTGTAGATCTTATACTTATTCTTATTACAAGTGCCTTATTTGCCTATGCGCATGTGTATTACGGTGCATGGAGCTGGGGGAAGATTTTTCCCACTTTCATGAATGGCATTATACTTGCAGTCGGTTACCTGAAGTTTGGCCTGTATGTTGATATTCCATTGCACTGGTTTATTAACGACTTTGCGGGACTCGAACTTGTAGATCCATCCTCGCTTGGATTTCTTATATTTGTACTGGTCTGGTGCATGATTGCATTCGTTATTGGCGTGGTTTACAGCATTCCAAGCATCAGGCGCTTTTTCAGACCTTCAGGAATCACCGGAGCTCTCAGGTGAACAGCACCCTCTTTCCCTCTATCCTGTAAGGATCATGAAGCAACCTTGTTATTGTACCAATGAGCAGGGGTTTCTCTACAGCCTTGACTTTTTCGGAGAGAGACTCCTGGGTGTCGGACTCAGAGACCTGCACTATTGCCTGGGCTATTATTGGGCCAGTATCAATTCCTGTATCTACAAAATGCACGGTGCATCCGCTGAATTTTGCTCCGCTTTCTATAACAGCACGATGCACGTTGAGACCGTACATTCCCTTTCCTCCGAAGCATGGAAGCAGAGCAGGGTGAGTGTTTATTATTCTTTCACGGTGACCGCTTACGAACTCCTCCGGAAGTATCCTGTTATATCCTGCAAGGACTACTAAATCTGGATTGTAGTCGATAAATATTCTTTCAAGGGAACCAATGGCATCATCAAGATGCTTGGTCTTCAGTTGAAGCACCGGGATAGATGCAGACTCAGCCCTGAGGACCGCCCCGCATTCCTTCCTGTCCGAGGCAAGAACCGCAATCTCAGCGAACAGGTCCAATCTTCTTGATGCATCCAGGATATACTGGAATGTCGTTCCTGTTCCCGAGGCAAGAACAGCTAATTTCTTCCTCTGCATGCTATACCTATGCAGGAGGCTTTTAATAATTTAGCGCTGCTCGGAACTTGTGACTGATGCGGATCTCCTGATATCTTCCGAGAACTCCAGGATCCTCCTCCTTATCGATTCTATAAGATCGTCTGCCCTTTCCTGGACAATCTTCTGCAATTCAGGTGCTTCCTGTATGCTATACTCATGATAATAGCCACCCTCACGGATGTTTGCAGTCTGCCTGTAAATCAGGCCAGAGGCTTCAAGTTTCTGGAGTATCCTGAATACCGTCGATCTGTGCCTCCCGCATGCATCAGATATTTCGTCCACCGTCATGGGGGACCTGTTCAGGAGAATGAAGAAAAGTTCGAGATCAGAATCGCTGAGCTCAAACAGGTTTGAAAGGAGGTCGTGGCAGCATGCACCCTTTCTCATAAGTCTAGATAGATCAGCCATATGACATGATTACATACAACAATATAAGGTATTGCACGGTTTACACAATACTACGAAATACTAATATACCCATGTGAAATATAGATTCTGTGCACATCCAATCAACTATATGGGTTGCACAGGTGGAAATATGAGTAACGATAACGAAGCAGATAAAATAAAACAGAAGATTGCGAAGGAAATAACGACAGGATCAAAGCCTTCCGGAAAGCCCATTGATCTTAGTGATGCCAACTTCCATGACACAGTGAAGAAGACGAATTACCTTATCGTGGATTTCTGGGCACCCTGGTGCGGTCCATGCAGGTTTGTGTCTCCGGTACTTGAGGAACTTGCAAGGGATTATGCCGGCAAAGTTACTGTTGGAAAGCTGAATGTCGACGACAATCCCATGGTATCCAGCGAATACATGATTAACAGCATTCCAACGATCATGTTCTTCAAGGGCGGCGAGCAGGTTGATGCGATGATAGGCGCTGCACCAAGGCCGTTCATAGAAGAGAGACTCAAAGAGTACCTCTGAAGGGATATCCAGACATGGAAACATACGACGTCGTAATAATTGGTGGAGCCGCTGCAGGCCTCACCGCTTCACTATATACAGCTAGGCAGGGATTGAAGACCCTGGTTATAACAAAGGACATAGGAGGGCAGGCGCTCCTTACCAATGATATACAGAATTATCCAGGCATAATGCAGATTGGTGGCTTCGAGCTTATGACCAAGTTCCAGGAACAGGCGGCATCTTATGGTGCAGAGTTCAAGTACGACGAGGTCGTTTCGATTGAGAACAGGCCCGGCGAAAAGATTGTCTCAACGACTTCCGGAGAATATTCCTGCACTGCACTTATACTTGCATTTGGGAAGACTCCCCGGGACCTCGGCGTGCCCGGAGAACAGAAGTTCAAGGGACATGGTGTGTCATACTGCGCAGTCTGTGACGGCCCGATATTCAAGAACAGGGTAGTCAGCGTGGCTGGTGTGGGTGATCACGCGCTTCAGGCAGCAGTTTACCTTGCAGGAGTTGCCAGCAAGGTCAACCTGATTCTTCCAGGAAATGATGTACGTGGAGATGACTCGCTTGTCTCTGCCGTAAAGGCTGATGATAAGATCGTTACTTCTGCTGGAAGAAAGGTTAAGTCAATAAACGGCGACAAGACAGTCAAATCGATCCTCCTGCAGAAAGGCGACGGTTCAGACGCGGAAGAGGTTGAAACCGATGCACTCTTCGTCGAGATGGGTTATATTGCCAGAACAGAATTCGTAAAAGGCATTGTCAACCTCAACAAGGAAAATGAGATACTGATTGACAAATTCGGTGCCACCAGCGCGGAAGGTATTTTTGCCGCTGGAGACGTGACTGATGTTCCATACAAGCAGGCTGTCATATCTGCCGGGCAGGGATCAATAGCTGCGCTCTCAGCCTACAACTATATCCAGAAGCTCCGCGGAAAACCTGTTTCAAAGACGGACTGGAAATCAGTTAAGCCAGTTAAGCAATAAGAGAAAATTTTTCCTCTTTCTTATATCCAAAGGATTGGAACCGTTTCTCTGTTGCTTTAGCCAAGTGTCTCGAAAATGCCCGAATCCTTATTCCTTGATATATCTCCGCAGCTTCCTGAATTCCTTCTGCATGTACCATCTGTTATCATATCTGCTCTATTCAAGGGATTAGCCCCGTCCATTTTGGGCCTTACCTGGCATGATTTTGAATGTCCTTCTGCAGTTCCTGATTGCGCCTATCATGCAGTTTAATAATTTGCAATTAATCTGCGTTTGTGTCAAGCAGCGATTTAATGAAGGAAGTTCAGGAAATAATGAAATACAGCGGAAATAAGCTCCCAGCTCAGTTCAGTGCATTCGGCGGGTTTAATCAGTCGGTACTGGCTGATGGCAAGGTCTCCCATAAGGTCAAGGAGCTTATAGCTTTAGCCCTTTCGCTTGCCAGTACCTGTGAATGGTGCATAACCTATCACACTTTAGAAGCAAAGAAAAGTGGCGCAAGCGACGAGGAAATTCTTGAGGCAGGTTTTGTTGCAGTCCTGATGGGGGGGTCGCCCGCACTTATGCATATGAACCTGGTCAAGGATGCCCTAGAGGAAAATAAATAACAAGGATCATGCACTAACCATAGGGGTGGAGGTTAAGATGAACAATACGACGAATGCCTACAAATATGAGAGAGTCTTGCCTGATAGTGTTGATAAGGTCTTTTCGAGGCTTTCACATAAATTAAAGGATTCAGGCTACGTTATCCTTTCCATAGTTGATATCAAGGAGACATTGAAGAATTCCGGACTGGATCCAGATTTTAAGCCTTTTTACAAAATGCACGTCTGCAAACCAAAGGCTGCAAAGGAAATGATCGGATCTAATGACGAATATGGGCTGCTCCTCCCGTGCAGAATAATGATCACAGAGAGGGGCGATAAGGCTCTCCTTGGCATGCTGAGGGTGTCTGAAGTTGCCTCAAATTATCTCAAGGAAGACAGGGGGAAAGCACTTCAGTTTGAAAAAGAGTTGATTGCTGCTATGGATTCCATCTGACATCCTCTTGTTTCAGAGGAATTTTCTATTTTGTCGAATCACCTGAGGGCATTTATCAAAAGGGATATTATTGAACCTATCAGGTTATAAACACAATATATTCCCAAAATCCGATCTCATAATTGGATATATAAAAATGGCAGCTTCAGACCACGCAATAATAGCATTATTTATTTACAAACAAAGTCATGCATGGATGCAGTATCGGAAATCTTGATATCCTTACAAGAATTTTTTATTCTTGTATAATATCATGCACTCCTTCATGAACATTCTTGGATTTGATGTTGGAGGTACCAAGATCTCCGCCGTACTTGGTGACGAGAAAGGCAGGATAGTGGCCACAATAAGGAGGCCAACAATAAAACACCTGGGCAAGAACCGGCTCAGGGATCAGCTGTTTGAAATAGGAGATCAGTTGCTCAAAGAGAACAATGTAAAGAAACTGGATGGTGTAGGCATAATATTCGCGGGCCTTGTCGATCGGACAAAAGGAATGATCATCACCTCCCCAAATATACTTGGACTTGACAACTTCATGATAGTTGCTGCGCTGAAAAATCACTTCAAGGCAAAAGTCGTCCTGGAAAACGACGCAACGGGTGCGACTATTGCTGAAAAGCTCTTCGGATCCGGTCAAAATGCAGATAATTTCCTTTACCTTACACTGAGCACGGGAATAGGCGGCGGGGCATTCGTAAACGGAAAGTTGATGCGAGGTCAGCATGGGCTTGCGGGTGAGTTCGGGCATATGGTAATAATGTCGAATGGCTCAACATGCGGCTGCGGCAGAAAGGGCTGCCTTGAGGCAATTGCAAGTGGAAAAAGTATAAGCAGAAGGGTATCTGAGAGCATTACTGCCGTAAGGGACTCAGAGATACTGTCAAAAATTGAGCCGAGGAACCTCAGTGCCGAGAAAATATTTGATGCCATGAGGAAAGGAGACATGCTTTCAAGGCTAATCATTGAAGAAACTGTATACTATCTAGCTATCGGCGTAGTCAACCTGGCGTGTGCCTTCGATCCTGAAATCATTATCATTGGCGGAGGAGTAAGCCTTGCTGGTATGGATCTCTTCAAGCCTTTGAGAGATGCGGTGAAGGAGGAGTTCAAGTCGATGAGCAGGCCGCTAAAGATAGTTCAAGGGCTCAAGAATGGCGGCGATCTTGCTGCAATAGCTGTAGTCCTGTTCAACAATGAGAACAATACGCTGAACTAATTCATGGATATCATCCAAGAAGTTTCAAGGCGCTTCTATACATTATTTCTGTTCCGTATTTGAGTGCATCCTCGTCAACAGAGAAAGTAGGCGAGTGGTTCGGGCTTGTGATCTTCTTGTCCTCGTTTCCCGTTCCCAGGAAATAAAACGATCCCGGTATCTCCTTTGTGAAATAAGAGAAGTCTTCTCCTCCCATTGCCGGATCAGGGTGCAGCACATGATCCTTTCCTACAACTTCAGATGCCACCTGATCGATGACCGCAGTGACTGATGGATTGTTGACAAGAGCCGGATAACCTTCAATGTAATCATATTCATAAGTCGCACCATAAGCCTTGCACAGCCCGCTTAGCAGATGCTCTATCTCGTTCCTGACCTTGGTCCTGATCCCTGCGTCGAATGTCCTGACGGTACCGGTCAGCTCCGCATGAGCCGCGATGATGTTGTACCTGTATCCAGAGTTAAGCGTTCCTACGGTTACAACAGCAGGCTTGAATGCCGGAGTCATCCTTGACACGATACTCTGCAGGATATTCACGAAATAACTGGCGATCAGCAGTGCATCTATTGCCTTGTCTGGTTCTGATCCATGCCCGCCCCTGCCATGAATCCTGACCCTGAACTCATCTGCATTTGCCATTGCGACAGTTGCGTACGTTGCAACATAGCCTGATGGAATTGTGGATATAACATGCTGGCCAACTATTGCATCAACATTCCGGAGATAACCTTCATGAATGAATTCCACGGCACCGCCTGGAGGTTTCTCCTCGGCTGCCTGAAAAATGAGCCTAACTGTCCCATGCAGCTTTCCCTTTTCTCTGGCAAGCTTTCTTGCAACACCGAGCAGCATCGCAATGTGGGCGTCATGCCCGCATGCATGCATCACGCCCTTGTTTTTAGATGTAAATGCTTCGACGTTTTCCTCGGTGACAGGAAGAGCATCTATGTCAGCACGGAGCGCCACTGTTTTTCCAGGTGAACCCGTTATGTCGGCTACAAGCCCGGTCTTCCCCACAGATTTCACTTCCAGCCCGAGTCTTTCTAGCTCTTCCCTTATTCTGCGTGAAGTCTGGACTTCCTCAAAGCTGAGTTCTGGATGTTCATGAAAGTGTCTTCTCATCTTGACAACGTATGCGTTGTCTTCTTCCATATCTACCATGCTGATCATGGTAACATTCATAGGAAGTACATATAGAATCTCTTGAATGGCAGAAGAAAGGTACATTGTTATTATACAAATATATGATACCGGATTTCATAGGATTTGAGAATGCAGCCGCTAGCAGTCAATGCATGTTGCAGTTGGTATTCCAGTTCATCAGGAGTGCAATAATTGCAGTATAAGTGGATTGCCCTGAGCAATACTACCATCGGCGTTCTTATGTCTTCGCTCGACACAAACATTGTTTTGATTGCGCTCCCGACTATAGCCCGCAGCCTCCATGGCATGAATGCGCTGGACGTTTTGTGGGTCCTTCTTGGTTACCAGTTGATCGTTGCATCTGTCCTGGTCAACTTCGGAAGACTATCTGACATATTCGGGCGGGTACGGTTGTACAAAATGGGCTTTGCAATCTTTACAATTGGGTCCGGACTCTGCAGCATATCCCAGACCGGCACGGAGTTAATAGGTTTCAGGCTAGTTCAGGCTGTTGGCGCAGGTTTCCTCTTTTCCAACAGCGCTGCCATAGTAACTGATGCATTTCCTCCCCAGGAAAGAGGTAGAGCCCTCGGGATCAACCAGATATCCATAGTTGTAGGCTCAGTTCTTGGCCTTATTCTTGGCGGAATACTGACAAGCCTCGTAGGTTGGTCCTCGATTTTCTGGGTTAACCTGCCTATAGGTACCTTTGCAACGTTGTGGGCTCACTTCCGCCTCAAGGAGATAAGTTCCCCGCAGCATAGCAGGAAGAAACTGGATATTTCTGGAAACCTAACCTTTGCCGGCGCTTTGGTAATTGCTCTTCTTGCAATCACATTATACGCAATAGTAGGGATATCTCTTCTGCTTACGGTTGAAATGCTTGGTCTTTCTGCCATGTTCTTCGTCCTCTTCTTCTTCGAGGAAAGAAGGGCAACCGATCCAATGTTCGATCTATCACTTTTCAGGAACAGGATCTTCTCTATCGGAAATGAGACAATTTTCCTCAATGCATTATCCAGGGGATCCTTCACGCTTGTCATGGTTTTCTACCTGCAGGGCCCGATAATGCATTTCACCCCACTCGAGGCTGGAATATTCCTTGTTCCGCTGTCGGTGGCTCTTTCTATAATGGGACCAATTAGCGGGAGTTTATCGGATCGCTATGGAAAGCGACTGTTTGTAATAGCAGGGCTCGCCTTATCAACCATCGGGTTCCTTATTATGACGAATATCAGCGGTATCCTGAGCTTCTATGATCTTATAATTCCGCTTGCGCTGATTGGGGCAGGCATGGGCATCTTTGCATCGCCGAACAGGGCATCAATAATGTCGGCTGCACCTCCGGAAAGAAGAGGGCTTGCATCAGGCATAAGCACCACTCTTGTCAATGTTGGAAATACGATGAGCATAGGAATTGCCTTCATACTCATGAGCAGTTCAATTCCTCGGGACTCTCTCGACTCTATATTCGCAGGCACCTCGTCCGGTCTTCTTACGGGCAGCCTGGCGGATTTCGTTCGTTCTGTGCACATTGTTTTTATAGCTTCTGCTGCGATGCTTGTGCTTTCCATATTGCTTTACATAACGTTTGCAAGAAAGAGCATGTGGGAGCATGCGGTAGTTTCATGAACATGAGCTGAAAGTCATCTTTCAAACATGGTGGCACGCTCAGGTCAGATTTCACAAGATAACAGGCACATGAGACAATCAGAGTTTCCTGTATGCCTTTATGAAACGCTGTGCTGCGTTGTAGTTACCTGCAAAGAAGAACCATAGAAGGATCAAGGTGGACGGCGTCAGCAGCACACTGTAGAGTGTGTATGAAAATGGAACAACTATCTGCAAGATGGAAAAAACGAATATCAGGACCAGTCTGTCTGCCCTTCCGACAATACCGGAATAGTCGCGTCCAACTCCAAGCGCCTGGCTCTGCGTTCCCATATAACTGGTCAGCAGGATCCCTTCCAGCCCAAGAAAAGCATATGCAGGATGCGAAAAGACGCTGAAGCCAATGCCTGCTGACAGAAGTACATCTGATACCCTGTCCAGGAAATGATCAACAAGGTCACCGCGCTTTGACGCCATATTCCTCATTCTTGCAACCTTCCCGTCGATAGCGTCGAAGAATGCGGAAAGAATCACAAAAAGGGGTGCAAGGTAGAGGAAAGGTCCGGAAACCAGGTAGGCAACGGCGAAGGCTGCTGCAAAGACGACTGACAGGGCTGATAGAACGTTTGGATTTATGCCGGAAAATGGTCTTGCGACCATTTCGACATACCTGTCAGAAGCTTCCCTCTTAGAGTCAAGTGCCAATTTATCCCTTGCTGGTTAAAGCCTCTGCTTCTATAATTTTATTCCTAACTACCATGATGGATTCGGGTATGCTCTTTCCCGTCAGGTCACATGTGACTATCCTTCGAAGGGGGAGCCTGTCAAGCGCTTCTGACTCGAATAACCCAATTTCCGAGGAATCAATATTTTCCGATATCTTTTCTCTGCTGTAGCCGGCAAGCTTCATTCGCTCCTCCAGGACGGCAGGATCTGTCTTCAGCACTATAACATAATCGCACCGCAGAAGGTGGCTGTAATGACCTTCGATCACGCGCGGGAATGACAGCATCCTGTCGTTCATGCAGTCGATGTCCACGATGCCGCTCTCGAGGCACCCATATGATTCGGCGATCCTGTCTGCAGACATGCATTCTATTCCACTGCTGTTAAGTTCAGTGCATATCGTGGTCTTACCGGATTTTGGAGGGCCGGTTATGCATATCATGATGCCTGTGCTCCCTCCTGAATGGAGGCAACAAGATGCCGTCTTCCTGCAACAGGTGACTCGTAAGAGCTTCTCCGGCTTATCCTCTCCATCTCTGTATATTCTGGCAGTGCAGAACGATTTGAGCATACTGGACACCTGAAGTTTTCACTCCCTTGGTTCTGCATCCTGGAACCGCATTTCCTGCAAACCGGGTTGATCCTGACAAAAACTATTGATCTCTCGATTATTCTTACCTTCTCGATGTTGATCTTTCCATCAATAAAGGATCCAAAGATCCGAACATAATCGCCCATCTCCAGATCTTTTACAAGAAGGCGCATGCCTTTTGATGGTTCAAATATGGCTGCTTTGTGTTCCTTCCCCCTGTAAAAGAAATTGAAAAACCAGTGCCCGCCCCTAATGGCCACCGGACGAGATGAAACGATCGCGTTGAAAGCATACGATGAAAGCTCCTCAAATTTTTCAAAATATTTTTGGTAGTGATCATCTGTCGCCTGGTTTGTCTGAAAGAGCATGTATCCGGTGGATTCGATCCTAAAATTTGATCTGACCTCAGCTGGGAAGCCCAATATAGCGAGTGGATCTGTTGTCCGGACACCGCACAGGACTGGTGTTCGTGGCGATGGGAATATGGCGGCATGCCTGTTTTCGTCATCATAGTTGTTGAATGTGCCATGGAACTCGTCGGCTAGCCTTGCTACATCTTTACGAATCTCTTTTGGAGTCTCTTGTGGGTGCGGATAATTATACATAATCATCTCATAAGTAGTCTTGTCGGCCGGCCAGCTGAGTGCTGAGAAGGCGCCAATAAGCCCCCTGCCGTTCTTTGCATATCTGCATATAATATCCATCTCCTTGATACGCTGAAAAACATCCTCGACAGACAGGACAGACCGGAGGGCCGCAAGGTAAAAGGATTCATCTGGTTTTTCTCTTGATATGATAAGACCTGGATTTGTCTTCTCGTCGTTTAGGCGCGCTTCCTGCAAAACAATTCTCCAGGCGGCTTCTGCTGCATGTTCATAGTCTGCAATATCGTCGATGGCACTGGAAGAGAAAACCGGCTTCCCCATATATTCGCCAATCTTACTTCTTGTTCCGCAGGACATGCCAACCTCGGCACACAGCGCTGCGTTTCCTCTCGTCTTGTAAGGTATGTTCGGATTCAATCGGACCAGCCCCGGATACCCTTTAACATCAAGACCGAGTTCCGAGATTATCCGGAGCATGAGATGTGTTGTGCAGCCGCCATCGTTGCCGTCGGTATCATCAAGGGCGATGAACAATTACTCACCGTACCTCCTGCTTCTTAGCTGGAAGTTCCTTATGGCCCTCAGGAAGTCAATATGCTTCAGATCAGGCCAGTAAACATCGGTAAAATAAAGTTCAGAGTATGCAGACTGCCATAACAGGAAATTTGAAACACGCTCTTCGCCGCTGGTCCTGAAAATAAGATCTGGATCTGGAACTGTAGAATCGTACAGATAGTTCCTGAATAATGTCTCATTTATGTCGTTGACCTTTATCTTCTTCGCAACAACGTCGCTTGCGATCCTCTTGATGCCATCAAGTATCTCCTCCCTGCCCCCATACCCTATTGCAAGATTCAGGCGGAAATTCTCATACTTTGACGTCAGCTTCTCAGCGTTTCTGATCGTTTTCTTAAGGTATTCCGGCAGCTGTTTTTTCTGCCCGATTATTCGCACCTTTATGCCGTTCTTCTTGACGCGTTCATCCTTCATCAGATCCTGCAGGGACCTGTCGATCAGCCTGAAAAGGAAATCGACCTCTTCCTTGCTTCGTTTCCAGTTCTCCGTCGAGAAACCATAGACTGTAACGATCTTGATCCCGATATCCATGCACCACTGCAGGACTTCCTCGAGCTTGTCCTTGCCTCTTACGTGGCCATCGTTAAGTGGAATCCCTTTTTCCGATGCATACCTCCTGTTGCCATCCGTTATGATGCCAAGATGCTTTGGGATGGGCAGTTTCTTTATGTCCTCGATAAGGACCTTCTCGTACAGGTCCGAGGCCATCTGGCCGATCTTATCAGAAATGGTCATTATATTCTAAGTTAATTTCAAACCTCTATTTAGAGTGTCTTTCTAAGTGAAAGGGATATCAAGGATTCCGTAGGAGAGTAACCATGAACTATCCTCTTGTCGGTGACTGTAAGGCCGTTTATCCTGATTTTTTCCATATTCGCCTCGGTATCTGCAATGCTTCCTATCATGTAGAGATGTATTGTTCCATCATCTTTCAATGAAGCTTTAGCTATATCCAGATAGTTCATGCTGTCATGCGGCAGGTTCATTATTATCCTGTCTGCCCTCGGAAGACGCTGCATAACTTTCTCAGCCTGGCCGAGGACTGGCGATATCTTTCCCTTCAGTTTATTCAGCTTTATGCTCTCCTTCATGAAGTGGATTGCATCTGGATTTGCGTCAATACATGTGATCTCAACTTCCCTGTTCCTGGCAATGATAATTCCAAAAGGTCCGATTCCGGCAAACATGTCAATTATATATTCACCGTCATGAATCCTTCTCGCAAGACGCATTCTCTCTGTTGCGAGTCTGGGTGAGAAGTAGACCTTGCTTATATCAAGCATGAATCTGGCCTGGTTCTCTGTATAGAGGGAAACTGTTTTTTTTTCGCCTGCCAGCCATTCAAGCCTCCTTGTCCTGTATTCGCCCTGAATGCCTGAGTCTTTCCAGACTGAAACGACACCAGTTCCGGACTGGAGAATTGCGTCAGCGAGACCTGCAGCACGCTCGGTATTCCTTATCTTGACAATTGCTATATCACCGATCCTGTCATACGATCCCTTAATAGACTGAGGAAGGGACTGGTGGGCAGGCAACCTAGGTTCAATCTCGACAATTTCTCCATCCCCTGGCATAGGTGAAGAACCATCAGTTAAAGGTATGTAAACATAGCTTCCGCTGGAAAAGACCCTCGATTCTTGTGAGATGCATTTCCTGTTCCTGAGACTAATGATAATATCCTGGGCCCTGTCCTTCTCGACTTTCAGATGCTTCCTGAGCCCGTCTTTGCCAGTATCGACTTTGCTGATGCTATCACGTCCCTGCTAAGTTTTGACGAGAAACCGTATATCTTTGAAATTGCAGCCTCTTCCGCAGTTGAAATCATTTCAAGGCTGGTAAGCCCGGCTGAATAGAGCCTTCTCGCCCTGACTCTCCCAATACCGGGCATAAGTGTGAGCGGTATAATCTCTTCCCTTACTCCCTCTTTTATCCTGAAGTTAAGGTTATCCAGCTCTTTCCTGATTTCCGGCTTAAAGCTGTTTGCAAGCCTTGCAAGTGAATAGGAAAGCCAGTCTGCGGAATTTGCTACGGACTGGACGTCTCCGGGACCGACCCTGAATTGCTCGCATATGCTTCTCATTGGGGTTTCTGAAATCCACTCCTTGAGAAGCATGGCGGTCTTGGCGGCACTGTAATCAGAATCATCGTAATCTGTGGTTCCTACCTTGTCCAGGAAGTATTCTGCCATGGCATAGTCATCGTTGTTTGCGTTGATCGTAATCATGTCCGGGCATCTTGCCAGGTTGAAGAGTGCCAGCTCTTCGGAATGTTTTCCTTTAAGGTAATCCATCAGTATAATCGCACTTTCCGGATTGAGGTACAGATCAGCAGTTGCTTTGCCGAATTCTGTTGCTATCAGCCTTCCTCCCCTGTCGCTGATCAGGCCGTTTTCTGAAAGGAACCTTATGGATGCGCTTATGATGCTTTCTGCGTTTGATATCGGATTCTGGAATGCAAAGAGCGTGTTCCTGTAAAAATTACCGATCTCATCCGCTGAATTACCCATGCCCATCGCTACAAGGGCAAGCGTGTTGAATCTTATCTGGTCCGGGCTTCCGGATCCTGACATAGTGGGCTCTATCTCCATAGAGAAATAATCCATTGCCTTCCTGAACGAGTTGCTTGAAGCGGCGTACAGGTATGCATATCCCTCGGTGTCGTATTTCGGTCTTCCTGCCCTTCCAAGCATCTGGAAAATTTCCCTTGCCGGAAGATATTCACTCCTTCCGTTCTGGTATCTCGTGATGTCACGGATGATGACGCACCTTGCCGGAAGGTTAACTCCGGCTGCCAGGGTAGGCGTAGCAACCAGGACCAGCAGGTCCCTATTCTTGAAAAACGACTCTATGCCTGATCTTACCGGGTTCGAGAGACCCGCATGATGGAAGCATGTCCTCCCTGCCAGGCAGCTGTTTATTTTATCGCCGTATGGATCGTCTTCGAGGCTCAGGCTAGGTCCCTTCCCTTCAAGCCTGTCCTGCAGGAACAGGGCAATCTTTGATGCAAGCTCTTCAGCCTTTTTTCTTGAGCTGACAAATAAAAGACACTGTCCCCCGTCATTCACTGTGGACGCAATTGTCTCCAACACAACGTCACCGGATGATTCCTTTGAAGACTCATCCTCAAAAATTGTCATGTTTCCATAAAGAACGCCACGTTTTAGCTTGACCGGCCTGAAGTCAGATGCAACGATGTTGCTGTCCAGCCATTCGCAAATGTCCTCCGGGTTAGATATTGTAGCGGAGAGGGCAAGTATCATTGTATCCGGGTTGGCAACCCTTGCGGTGGTCAAAACCATCTCAAGCCTTGGTCCCCTCGATGGATCTCCTATGAGATGCGCCTCATCCGCAACTATAAGACCCACGTCAAAGAGCATTGACGGATCATGGCGTATCATGGAGTCGGCTTTTTCTGATGTGCATACAACAATGTCATAGTTTCGTATGAAAGATGCCGATGCGTCATAGTCGCCGGTTGCGATTGTAAGCCGCACTCCAAGCTTCCTCAGTGCTTTCATTTCCTCGTATTTCTCGAAGGCGAGCGCCTTCAGTGGCACGATATAAAGGCACTTTTTGCCAGTCCTGATCATATCAAATATTGCTGCGTAGGCGATCAGAGTCTTGCCTGCGGCAGTTGGCACTGTGACAATGAGGTTCCTGTGATCCTTCAGCTTGGACAGGGCCTCCTGCTGATGCGGGTATAAGTCGAAGTTACCTCCAACTGATTCTATGAACTCCGGCGGGTAACCCAGGTCAGACAGTTTCATCACACCATTAGGGCAACAGGATAAATAAGAATATTCTGATCAAAGCAACCGGAAGAAGCAATGTTTTTCTAAGGCTTAGCATCCTTCACTGCATGAGCGGAAAAATCAGGGTCACGATTAATGTTGCACAGAGCCTGAACGGCATGATAGCTGGCAAATTTGGCCGCAGGGTGCAGATATCGTCACAGGAAGATTGGAGCAGGGTCCTTGATCTCAGGACAAAATCTGACGCTATCCTTATAGGCGCAAATACCGTGATAAACGATAACCCTGATCTATACACGGGGCGCACTGATCCAAAGGAAAGGCTACCAGTGAGGGTTCTCCTGGATGGCAGACTATCAATACCAACGCATTCCAGGATATTCGACGGCCGGGGAAGAACGCTTGTTTTCACGGCAAACAGGGAGAGAAAATTGCTGAACTGTGATATTGTCTATTCAGATGATGCTCACATTCCGATACCTTTCGTGATCGAAACGCTCGAAGCATTGAACGTTAAAAATTTGCTTGTGGAAGGAGGCTCAATTGTCATAAATGAGTTCCTCAGGGCCGGCATTGTTGATGATTTCTTTCTCTACATAGGGAATATATTGATAGAGAGTGACGGGATACAGTTATTCGAACCTGCTGTTACCCTTCCCGGGGTTGTACAATCCTGGGAAAGACTTGGAGACGGTTACGTTGCCAGGCTAGACGTGAAAAAACTTATGGGAGATCTGGTGAAAAATGGAAGAAGGGGATCTTAGACTAAACTGGGCGCGAGATCACATGGATGTGGTCGCCGCAATAAGGAAGAGATTTGTTAAAGAGCAGCCTTTCAAGGGCATCAGGATAGGAATGGCCCTGCATGTTGAGGCAAAGACAGGAATATTTGCCCTCCTTCTCAAGGAAGGCGGAGCTGATGTCAGGCTTTCATCATGCAATCCGCTGAGCTCGGATGATTCAGTTGTTTCAGCACTGAAGAAAACTTATGGTATGAAAGTTTTTGCGAAGAAGGGAGAGACAAGGGATGAGTATTATTCGAACCTCAACAGCGTCCTGGATCATTCGCCAAACATACTCATAGATGATGGAGGAGATCTGGTAAGGCTCGTCCACACCGAAAGGAAAGACCTGATCAGCGGTATGTATGGGGGAAACGAGGAAACAACCACGGGTGTCGTCAGGCTGCGTTCCATGGCTAAAGCAGGAGCACTTAAGTTTCCCATGTTTGACGTCAACGATGCACAGATGAAACATTTCTTCGATAACAGGTATGGCACCGGACAGAGCGTTCTTGATGGCTTCATGCATGCAACGAACCTACTCATAGCAGGAAAGAAAGTTGTTGTCGGTGGCTACGGATTTTGTGGTCGAGGAATTGCAATGAGGATGCATGGTCTGGGCGGCAATGTGACGGTGACTGAAGTTGACCCGATAAAGGCCATAGAAGCCGTAATGGATGGCTTCAGGGTTGCCAGGATGCATGATGCGCTTGCCGATGCGGATATTGTAGTCACAGCAACTGGAATGAAGAACGTCATAACCACAAAGGATCTGGACAAGGCAAAGAATGGCGTAGTCCTATCCAACGCAGGTCACTTCAACAATGAAATCAACTTCGATGATCTCGAGAAAAACTGCGTGAAGAAGGAGAGAGTGCGCGGAGATGTTGTCAGATACCATCTGAAGTCTGGCAACTACGTGGACCTGATATCGGAAGGCAGGCTTGTGAATCTAGCTTCCGGGCAGGGACACCCTGTAGAGATTATGGACATGAGTTTTGCCATTCAGGCACTTGTTGCAGAATATCTTGCCAAGAACCATGAGAGCCTTGAGCCTGATCTTTATAGCGTACCGCCAGATATAGACCAGGAAGTTGCAAAGATCAAGCTTTCGTCGCTTGGAGTGCAGATTGACAAATATTCAGAAGAGCAGAAAAAGTATCTTGAGTCCTGGGAAGAAGGAACTTAGGCCAGGACGACAGGTAAGAATAAAATCCTGCGAAGTCTTACCCTCTTTTGCCTTGCCGGTGCAAGCAGCAAATAAAGCCGCCGTAGCTCAGCCTGGTAGAGCGCGTGCTTGGTAAGCACGAGGTCGCGGGATCGAAACCCGTCGGCGGCTCTTTTCCTACTTTCCGAAGCCACGTACATTAATCGGAAGCCGACTTGCAATGAAATTAATTGAACAGTTTACTCTGCAGCTAACATATCCCTGAGACTATTCTGAAGCAGATAGTTCAAAATCCTGATTTTAAGGAGAGATTCCAGAGGGAACTGGCAGAGAATCAAAAATAACTGTGCAGCATATATTTTGAGTTGTTAAAAATACTTCATGAATTATTTTTGTATGTCCATCCAAAAAATTAGCAGTTGTTCTAGAATCTCCAAAGCATTTGAGTATGACAGCTGATCTTTAAATGATGCATAACAACTTAATTTGCTTCTATAAAGTAACGTTGACTGTACCATAATCCTTTGAGTAAGCGGAAATATCCTATTGATACTGATTTTTATTCTCTAAAATTTCAGTCCCAAATAGGAAAAAAACTTCTCCTAACTGTTTCCACTTTAACTGCACAATTTTGTTCCTTAGTTATGGTACCAAGGACTTATGATGATTAATCCAGCAGGCAACCATAACGATTCCTCCGGAAATGGCCATAAGTAATGCAACGCCTATAAACACATCTCTGACATTTAACGCGCTAGCCAGTATTCCTACAAAGATAGCGCCAAATCCATAGCCGGAATCTCGCCAGAGCCTGTAGATGCCAAGTCTTGTCCCTCTTTCAGAGGGTTTGACATTATCATTCACGGCGGCGATGAGAACAGGATACAGAAAAGCCATTCCGAGACCTGCAAGAAAACTCAGCAAGGAAATAATTACAATTCCATGAAAAAA
>JAKATM010000154.1 GCA_021818765.1 Thermoplasmata archaeon
AAAATGCCTTCCTGGTTTGAAGGAATACATCCTTCTGGACATTTCCATTTCATCCCTGAAGGGGGCAGTCAAATACCTTAAAACTGCGTATCCGCATATAGGCATACGTGGCGTATGCACGGATTATCTGAATCCCCAGGCTATGTACATGGGAGAGGGCACCGGGAAGAGCCTCATAGTTTTCCTTGGATCAACCATAGGAAACATGGAGAAACAGGATTCTATAGCGTTCCTTAGATCCTGTAATCAGGGCATGAGCCATGGCGATGCAATCCTCATAGGCGTTGATATAAAGAAGGACAAAGACGTCCTGGAAAGAGCATATAATGATTCCTCCGGCATAACCGCAAGGTTCAACCTTAACGTGATTGAAAGGATAAAGAAGGAATTTGGAGTTTCAATTCCTGAAGGAACCTTTGTGCATAAGGCATTTTACAACGAGGATTTCGGCAGGATAGAGATGCACCTGGTCTGCACAAGGAACTTCAGCATGAATCTTGATGGTGCCATCATACGCTTCTCCAGGGGAGAGGAGATACATACGGAGAACTCATACAAATACACTCCTGACGAGTTCATAGGGATGCTTTCAAGTTCTGGTTTTTCCAAACCAGAACGGCTAACGGACAGCAGGCAGTACTATTCTATATTTATTGCCAGAAAGCCATGAACTCTTAACCCGATTCGGCAGGCAATATTTTTCTGTCAGTGACAGCATAACAAGTGAAGCAAGGAAGAAGATCATTAATACTTCATGCTGCACTTACAAACTGGATAGCATGCCCCACTCATTTTATGGTATAGACCACATACAGATAGCGGCTCCGGATGGTTCCGAGGATGTTGAGAGAAGGTTCTTTCATGACATACTGGGTATGGAAGAGATAGAGAAACCAGACAACCTGAAAAGGAATGGTGGTGTATGGTTCAGATGTGGCAAGCACCAGATACATATCGGAATCGAACATGACTTCAGGCCCGCAAAAAAAGCACACCCTGCAATTAGTGTAAAGGACATAGAAAGCCTGAAGGAACTCCTGGTCGCCAACGGTATTCTGGTTGACGATGGAGAAAAGCTTCCTGGCGCCAAGAGGTTCTATGCCAGCGATCCTTTCGGAAATCGCATAGAATTCCTTGAATGGACAGAGTGATCTATTTTTGTCATCTCCGTGCCCGATTATCGTTTGCAAAGCTGGATAGTTCTCTGAGATCAGGATGCTGAGCACAATCAATCCAGGGTATCAAACAGACCAATGGAATCGCTTGCATTTATCAATGATATCATTATCAGGCAATGCTGGCAAACTAATGTACAAAAGTGCAAGCGATGGTCAGGATCCAGGCATCGCCTTTATCGTTTCTAGATCCTGCAGTCATGCCCGGTTAAAATTATCCCAACATGGAACTATAGATACATGAGGAGATCCTTGACAGATTGTATCGTTCTATAGGGCTGCTCTTCATAAGGATTCTTGGCATTATTTGGATTCACCCAGAATCCCTTTATCCCGATCCTTTGCGGGGATATTACATCCCAGACTATGTTGTCGCCAACCATCCACGCATTTTCGGGTTGTCCTATTTCAAGGGATTTAAGGGCGAGCCTGTATATCCTCTCATCAGGTTTCCCGTATCCTATCTCCCCTTCTACTAATACTGTTTCAAATATCTTGTCCAGTCCGAATCTTGTTATTTTTGCTCTCTGTGTCTCTCTCGCACCGTTTGTTATCAGTGCAAGAGGTATACCGTCATCCTTGAGCCGCGCAAGAGTGTCAGTTGCGCCCGATATCAATGTTATTGTCTTTTCTCGTATAGCAGTGCATTTATCCGCTATATCATCTGAAAGTGAGCTGTCCTGTATCCCAAGATCGGAGAATGTAATCCTCGCAATCTCCCTCCTGGATTCTATAATTTTCCTTCGCCAGGTTGCATTCCTGAATTCATCTGACCAGAACCATTCAGCAGTCTTGACTATCCTTTCGACCAAATTATCGGGGTCAATGCTCCCGGGAAGATTGGAGCATTCTTTGACAGCCTGCCTCCAGCCACTATCCCTCGAGATATTGTAATCAACCAGTGTACCGTCCAGGTCGAATAACATGGCCAAAGGTAACTTTCGCACCATCTGCTTGCGCTATGTCCGGCAAAATAATTAAAATGTTTGTCTCATGTTTTGATGAAAGCTGCCTGGTCGTAACTTTCTTCTCGCCGGATAAGGTATCACAGCCTTGCAGATGTCAGGAACGAAAGCGATCACCATCAATAACAATGGATACAGGAGGAGATATCATCATCATTTTTCAATTATCTGGATTTGTTTCCACAAATCCTGTGACTACCGATAAGTTCACCTTTAGGCAATAACGAAGGAATCTATTGGCTCCAATCATGTTTATTAGGGTTTTAACGCTGCTGAAAAGCCTGAGAGCGAAGGTGAAAAATGGCAAAAGCAGTGTTTGAAATAGGAGAGAAGGAAAAACATCGTTTCGCGGTCAAGTGGAGTTTGTTCATGAAACACCTTACAATAGAACTGGATGATGAAAAAGTTACAGACGAGTTCCACTATTCCCCTGTACCCAAGAAGTATCATTTCGACGTTGGTAACACCGAAAAACATCAGGTAGAAATTAGTGCAGGCGGATTCTCGGCCATTAAAGTTTTTGTGGACGGCAAAGCGCTAGAATTACGTTGATAATGCTCCGTTCATAAGAGTTAAAGAGATCCAAATAGAATTATTAACTGAATTTATTTTCTATCCTCGTTTGCCTGTATATCCATTTGTTCAATTCATGGAAGGGATAAAGTTCTTCGTTAAAGGAAAAATGTAGACTTTTAAAATATCAAAGAATCATACCCCTATTACAAAGCGGAGATTGCCGAGCCAGGTCAAAGGTGATAGATTTAGGGTACGATTAACTTCCGGAAGTATTTCTGACTGATTTGTCCAATGACTATTGTCTAACAATGGAATTTCAAGATGGATTTAAACTATTTTTCCTAAGATAATATTTACGGTGCTTGAACAGCTTTCAATAATGACAGATTCATATTATGCTTCTCAAGAATCCTATCTGAAAGCCCAAAAATATTAGCAGGGAACCCTAAATGTTAAAATAAATATGGTACAGTTATATTATACTTTCGAGCAAAACTCAAGATATGCAACACTTATTTGAAACCTTAACATCGCAAATTTTAGGGAATAGAATTTTGTGATTGCATAATTCTTCCACATTTCTCATCATTGCTTGGCACAAATGTTTATTAGTCTATAATCCCTATAGGGATTAGTGGAAGACTGGGTAAGTAAGATTGTTGAGGAAGAGAGAAGAAAGAGAAATGTTCCCCTGGAGGCAAAACTTCTCAACGGGAATTATTACCTCT
>JAKATM010000155.1 GCA_021818765.1 Thermoplasmata archaeon
AACGTTGACAGATTCTATAAGTTCATGCAGAGGCAGGTCAAGATCCTAGACCAGGTCGCTGTTACAAAGTGGGCGGATACATATCCCCTGCAGCTTTTCATATTCCCCGTTTACATTTTTGCCCTCATACCATTCTTGATCAAGCACTCCATTTCTTCGGTCTTCATAGGAGATGAGTTTGACGATCCGAGGGAAATGCCAGAATTTCATGGTCTTAAGCATTATTACGGTATCTTTGACCAGAGCCTCGACTTCAACAGGCTGATGAGTGAATATTTCAGGAGCATCGGCATTGATTCTGTTCTTACATCCGCAGTTTATCCAGTTTCAGGAAACATTGTTGAGAAGATCCTACTGCAACGTTATCCTGAACTTTATTCACTTCAGAGGTCATGTCATTCCTGTCACTATGAGAATGGAAGAATAGTCCCCTGTGGAAGGTGTTCAAAGTGCCTAGGAATACAGATGTTCATAAGGGCTGCTGGTGGAGACCCGGCCACGATAGGCTACGAGTCAATTTCAACCGAGGAACTGCACAGGCGCGTCCTGTCTGAGAGGATGAGGCTGGATAGCGATGAACTTTCTTTTATGAAATCAAAGCTTTTTGATAATAAGGAGCCGGAAGTAAGCCACGTTACCGGGATGCACATCTTGTCTGGCGAAAAAAAACCGGGTGACTTGATGCCAGAGTATGTCAGGGGCAAAATAGTTGAAATACTATCAAAATACACAAGTGGGAATTTCTCACTGATAAATGGCGAATGGGTGTTATCTGAGCACTGACCGGGGTCTCTGGAAGCACTCTGGTATGGGATCACCTGAGTTGATTAAGTCCTGTTCTGCATACATTGCAATTCTGTTATCTCTCTTCCTTCTCATCATCCTGACATCCTCTCCGTCGCAAGCGATTGGAGGTTCCTGCTTCAACGACCGACATCTCGTAGACCCCTTCTTCTGAAGAGTTCCGCCGATGTTGCGATCTCCACGGTCGTGAATTCGGGAATGCCCTTCCCTACTTTTATCAATCCTAGGTTGCGAATGTTTATTGCCGCATTCAGGTCCCTATCAATGATCAGGCCGCACCGGTTGCAATGGAAGGTGCGATCAGAGAGCTTCAGGTGCGGATGGCACCATCCGCACCTTGAGCATATCTTCGATGATGCTTCAAACATTCCTATCTCGATGAACTCTATCCCTCTTCATTCTGCCTTGTATCTAAGCATCTCCTTGAAACGATACCATGAAACGTCGCCGATGCTCTTTGCCAGATTATGATTGTGCATCATCCCCTGGACATTGAGATCTTCCATCACTATGGTACCTGAACGCTTGGCTATCGCACTTGACACCTTGTGCAGGAAGTCGTCTCTGCTGTCTGTGATTTTCCGGTACAGTTTCTGGATCCTGACTATCTGTTTTCCACTGTTCCTGGAACCTTTCTGCTTTCTCGATAGGCCTCTCTGCGCCTTCTTGACCTTCCCCTCCAATTTCTTGAGGAGATGTGGGTTCTCTATCTGTATTCCATTGGAGAGTGTGGCAAAGGTCTTGATTCCCACATCCACTCCCATTTCCTCGTGTCCTTTTTCCATGACCTCGTCGGTATCATAGATGATTGAAGCGTAGTATCTCCCGACACTCCTGGTGACAACCACCTGCTTTATGTTTTCTGGCAATTTGTGCTTATCACGGAACCTTATGCCCTCCCTGAACTTCGGAAGGAACAATCTGTTGGCTTCACTCTTTGCGTTCTCTGGAACAACAAAATATTGTTTGCCTTTCTTTGACCGAAAATTGGGATAATTGTTGTTCTTCCTGAAGAATGCAGTGAAAGCATTGTCGAGTTTCCTCAGTGTTTGCTGGAGAGTGGCATTGGATATCTCATAAAGCCACTCTCTTTCCCTTTTAAGTTCCGTCAGAAGCTTGGTTGTCTGGAAATAATTCAACCCATGCGGTTTTCCCCTGTTCTTGCTCCCCGCATAGTAGTCAGTCCTTTTCTGGAGAAAATAGTTCCATACGAACCTGTTGGCCCCAAAGTGCTTTTCCAGAAGCACCGCCTGTGCTTCTGTTGGATATAGTCTCACTTTGAGAGCCTTTATTTCCATCAGATAGAAAACATACATTTGCCATTAAATATTTGCCTCGCTAACCCCTGCCCGAAGGCATGGGGCCTGCGCCTGGCTTCCTGGTCAAGGAGGGCTGATCTTTTGTCGTGTATTAGTGATGAGAGTTCTGCATCCGTCTTTCATGGGTTCCGGCAAGCTCCGTACCGCTAATGGAGCCCCTTTTCCTGGTCCTCATGGCCTTCCTGATGGAAGCCAGAAGGGAAGTTCTATCCTTTTTCACGCGTATTTTTCCACTCATGTGCATGAAAATCATGTTGAGAGTGATATTAACTTTATTGCGTCCAAGGCTGATTTCAAAACCGAGCAGGAGATCGAAAATCGGAAAACTGTTCACAAAGACGGATCCAAAAAGGATGTGTTTTCATTATTACTTTCCACTGTTCGTGGGGAAATATTCGCTTTCAACCATCCTGACCTGCTGGTCTGTCTGGCATTCCGCATAATCTGAGAGAGGCTCCATGTTGAGCACCAGAAAATTCGGTCCCCACTTGAACTTTTCCAGTATATTGTGAGCCATGTCTGCATAGCCTGTTATAAAAAGAGCCGCGGCAAGGGCTTCCACGGACGAAAGTATCTCGAGCTTGCCATAATTCACGGGATTTGCTGCCAGGAGAGCAGGCACTCTTCGGCTGTTGGCCAATCTCATTTTTGAAATCCCTTCTATTCTTGCCCATGATCCGTCTATGACATTGAGCCCATACCTGGAGAGAAGAGTGGAATCAGGCTTCTTAATGTAGCTACTTCCGTATGGTGTCAGCGTGACCTTTCTTCCAATGTTTCTTGCGTCAATTCGTTCGGCTAGGCCAAATCGTTCAAGCTTCTTCATGGTGGATTTTGTCGGGTCATCTTCCCTCAGGTAGACAAATGTTACCTTCACGGCTGTATATCGCTAATCCATTAATATGACTTGATAAGGGAGGATGTAAATCTATAAGTCGTAAACTCCCTTTGGCCGACATGCTGATCAGAAAGCGTTCATGGTGCGGTCTTCATAACATGCGATCATGGAGAACACCCAGAACCCTAGCGCAAAAATATAACATGGGGCATCTCTTGAATATACCGCATCATTATCGCTGCACACTTCAGAAAGTATTAAGCCAATCTCCGATAATATCCAAACAATGGTGGAAATCCGTGCAGAATTCTGATGAAAAACAACCTGAAAAAGCAGCCGGAAACCGTAAAGCCGGCAATTACGCAAGATATACGCTGAAATGGAGAGGGTCAGGGAAGGTATCAACAAC
>JAKATM010000156.1 GCA_021818765.1 Thermoplasmata archaeon
ATTCACGTACCTCTTTAGATTGGTCAGAGTGTTCGTGGTGTGAGGATCTACTGTTATTATATTCCCTATGCCCTTCCCTCTGAAAAAGTCCAGTAGCTTATGCCCGTACTCACTGAACTCGTCCAAGAATCCCAGTTCATAAAGGAGAGACCCACTGTATGGTTCTTCGTCGTAGAGGTATCCTATGTCGGGAAATACCTTCGATACCATTGTATATATGTTTTTGAGAATAGAGTTAGACCTGTAAACATCATCATCACTGGGTTTGATGAGTTTTGCTCCAATGGATGCCAGAAGTTTGGAGGATCCGAACGCCCCAAAAGTTGGTATATATTTTTCATAAGACTTGAAGACAGTGGCCATCTGGTACATGTAGGAAGTATAAAGAATCGTGCTCCCACCTTTTGGGATATGCAGTGATTCAGCCCACCTGGTGGCTGCTCTTTTATCTAATGGAAATGGCAGATATGATTCCATGAGATTTTTGTAAAGAACGGATTTTATTGTTGTTTCTTGCTTTATCACAGACTCTTCATTCATAAGTCAACCAATATTGATTGCATTACTCATATTTGTACGTTTTTGTTATCAAATCAATGAATAAATCTCTGCACACTGTCGGTTAGGCTACTATTGAAATCATCAAGGAGTAGGGTAAATTTTACGTTTCGCAGAATTTAAGAAATTGAAAACATTACTAATAGTGAAATGGGATATGGCAATATGAAAGAGCCAGAGGGAATTATAACTCCTACGGTATCCCCATTCAGAAACGGGGAGATAGACAGGGAAGGAATTAGAAAATTAATGGATCATCTGCACAAGATCAAAGTATCAGGCATTTTTCCTATGGGATCTACTGGAGTTTTTCCGCTTGTAAACAATGACACGCACAAAAGGATCATCAAGGTATTTTCTGAATTCAGGGCGGCGGACGACTACTTCATCCCAGGAGTTGGACGTAACAATGTCGAAGATACTGTTAACGTCGCAAAGTACGCTGAAGATATAGGCGCAGACGCGATTGTTGTCGTTACCCCTTACTACATAAAGATGAATCAAGACTCGATACTTTCTTATTTCGAGGCTGTCATGAACAGGGTAAACAGCCCCATCATTATCTACAACATACCACAGCTTGCAGGTAACAGTATAACTGCTGAGACAGTAAGGAAGCTTCACAGAGAACACTCAAACATAATAGGCATCAAGGATTCCAGCGGCGATCTTTCTGCGTTCCAGGAATATCTTCTTGAGCTGCCGAAGAGCTTCAAGGTTTTTCAGGGGCAGGACGAACTTTTATTGTCTTCCCTAATAGTTGGAGCAGCAGGAGGAGTATGTGGAACAACTAATTTCACTGGCATTGCCACAAAGGTATACGAGTCGTTCAAAAAGGGAGATTTATCAAGTGCATATCGTTGGCAGGTAACGTTAAGCGAATTAAAGAACTATTTGAACAAAAGAACTTTCCCTCAGATTTATTCGTTTCTCTTCCACAGATTTATTTTAAGTGAAAGTCTTACTGGGACTTTGAACGTGCTCTCATCTTTCAGTAAGGAGGAAATGGATGAAATTTATTCTTACGTCTCTAAAGTTGTTAAGCCCTCCTCTTAACACTGCTGATCATATTTCTCGATTTTAAGAATCAATGAGAACTGGAAAGACGTTTAACAGTGTCTCTTTTCCGTTTTCGGTGATTTTATTTATTCGGAAATGCGACCATTAAGAGGTATTAAATGATAATTCAGTCGCATAGGTTCTTTGACGATTCTCTCGAAAAGCTGTTTTGAAATTGACCGAATCCTTACTCTTAAAAGAGGAGAGGAGTTTCTCTCTCATTCAAAAAAGAAGGGAGAAGTGGTCAGATGTCAGTTATCCACTTCTCCGGATTGTCTATTATCTCCCTTATAAGCCTGTCCTTAATTTCATTGTAATTTCCAGGAGTCAATCTGCCCTCACGTGAGGAGTTCACTATCTCCGTTGGGAACCTTATGAAGCCTACTACATCGGAATACAGGACAGAGATGGTGTGTCTTGCTTTTCCATTGTTTTCCCGTGAATCTGGATCCGGGGAACTGGTACTCGCCGCATCAATATATACCCAACTCCTGTAGACAAGCTCATCTATCATGGGAACTGTGTAGAAGTAGAATGGGTTCCCTTCTGAATCCATTCCTCTCACAATTGCCCTCTTCATCCCGTCTGGGATGTGAAGCATCAGGTTCGCAAGTTGGACTGCCTGTCTTATTGCCATGGACCTCTTTGTACCGATGGGAATCACGTTTGCGGAGATGAGAGTTTCATTCATTGAATCAGGAAGTTTGTGTTCCTCTTTACTGGTTGACATTGAGGTTTTCATAAATTCTCCAAGCACACCCATCACATCGCTCTCCGTCCCATTCTCGAGCCAGATGACACCCTCTTTACATACAACACCAAACCTCACCTTATCATCAAGATATGTCCCATATCCCCCTATGTCTATGATGGTGCCAGTGTTCAATACTCCCCTGAACATCTTGTCAAGGGGATCGTAAGGAGGGTCTTCATCCCTTGGATCATCGTAATCCTCCGTTGGTTCCTCCCTTCTTACTATCTTTCCGTTCTCAACACTTAGAATTACAATACTCCACGTATTGTAGAACATAAGAAACACATCTACTGGAGTGCTACCTGCAGCTCCCCCTATAACGACTTTCTTCCACTCACTGAGTGGAAGCTTAATTTCTCCACCAGAAAATCTCCTAGGACTTTCCATACGTCTTAAATCTCACAGCATGGATATAATATTATGGGAGCGTTTACAACTAGGGGGCCTCATTATGTATAAGGTACAAGGGATACCATTGAATAGTGGGTATTCTACACGAAGATGAAGAAGATGCCTAACCTCAGAACAATGATTTCTGAAATAACCTGACCCGTGCCGGCAGTGTAATACAATTGGATGGGGATGCATATACAGGATGAGGACCACGGAACGAGGAAGCTGGGTTTGACTGCATGGCCCAAGCATGGGCCGCTCATGCGTCATGATTTGTTACGAGATGCGATAAATCGAAAAATCAAAGAAAATATTTCTCAAGAAGAATCCGAAAAGCATTAACAGCAGTTGAGTAGGTAAAATATGGGTGAATCTGAGATCGACCGATGGTAGTGTTGCTACTTTGACCAACTTGGTCAAAGCGGGAGTTGACTCGAAGAGTATTAGCGATGAGACCAATGGCGGTTCTTTCAACGTATGGAATGAGATAGCGGAGCAACTCTGAACAGTGACTGGCAGAAATATAAAAATCAGCTAAACAGAATTATTTGACTAT
>JAKATM010000025.1 GCA_021818765.1 Thermoplasmata archaeon
TGGACATAATCATTGTTTTCAGGACTGCCTCGTTCAAGGAATCCGGAAGTCTCTTTGAGTTGACCGTGGTCTTTATTCTTGCTCTCTCCTCTAGCTTGTAATCACCGTTGAGGAACCTGTTTACGCACCCGAGGGCGTTCGATGAATCGACCTCAGAGAGGAATGCGAGGCTGCTCACGTTTATGGGGAGAATTGGAAGTTTTGTTTTCTGCAGCGTCCAAAGGGCTGCCCCATCGCCTCCGACCGTTACCAAAGCGTCTGCGCGGATCTTTTCCACCCGTTCCCCATCCATCTTCATCTCCTTGGCTGTCCCAGACTCCAGCACATAATCGTGTCCCCTTTCTTTGAGGAAATTGGCAAGGAACTTGATGAGTTCTTGACATCTAGGGCACTCAGGTTTCGATACAAAACCTATCTTCACGCACGATGCCCCCCATCACCCAGAAAAGCCACTTTAAGGAAGCTATTCATTGTTGTTTAGGAAGTATTATCCCGTATTTAAAAATGAAGAATCATTCAATTCGACCTACCCACAATAAGGTTAAATTTTCAATAGTTTTCAAGAAAGTGCATGAAGTTGGGGAAAAGAGAGATCGCGATTATATCTGGGATAATCATTGCGGGTGTAGCCATAAGGATATTCCCCAACGTGCTGAATTATGCGTGGGGCAATGACTATGGCATCTATTACTACCTCAGCCAGGCGTTCCTTAGCAACAAGGCGCTCGCCTATCCGCCCAATTCTCCTTGGGGGACTGATGGCTACCAGTATTTCCCAGTTACTTTCTTGATTGTAGACACCGTCCATTATATCACCGGCGTTCCTGTTTCAGTAGCTCTAGATTACTCCATCCCTTTCTTGGGCGGGTTGACACCGTTCCTGATATATCTTATTTCGAGGCAGGTAGGGTTTGACAGAAACATATCGGCTGTTGCGGGTTTCCTACTTGTTGTCAGTCCAATCCAGCTTTACCAGACCTCCCAGCCCAATTATCTTACAACCGGGCACTTCTTCCTCCTCCTTTCAATTTACTTCTTCCTTGCGTACCATAAGAATCGCAATTATGCGATACCGATGGGTATTTCGATCGTCCTCCTTGTGCTCTCTCACCAACTTTCGACTTACTTTTTCCTTATCTCACTGGTGGGAATGGTGTTTGCAGTTAATCTGCTTGGCACAAAGTGGAGACAAAATCTATTTTCAGACCTGTTAATCATTGAGCTTTCCGGGACACTGATGATGGCATACCTGCTCATCAGAGTTCCGAACATGGTCTCATTCTTTTCCAAGGCTGCCTATGGATTGGGATATGGTGCGGTGATCGCTGTATTCTATGTTATGATCCTGGCTATGTATCTTGTACTCAAGAATTCGAACTCCACAAAAATAAAGGAGGTTGTCGTTAAGATAATAGAAAAACTGAAGTTGCAGATTGAACCCAAGAGAGACCTGTTGCTTGTGATTCTTTCTGCATTCATACTCATAGCAATGTTTGTGGTACTAAGCTTGACTGGATTTGTTCCAAGTTACATTTCGTATGGTGCTTTGGTACTATCACTACCTTTCATAATTTTCATCTCTGTATCTGTGGTGGGAATGAAGTACTTCCTTATAGAGAACAACATCGCAGAGGTTTTTGGCTGGACATTCGCAATAATCCTTTCCCTGTTCTACAGCTTCGTTTCGAAAAATACCGTGCTGATCCCGGCGAGGAGCCTCGAATATCTTTCTGAACCGTTCTGCATCGTTGCCGCCTATGTTCTTGTCAAGTGGTACCAATATTTCAGCTCCCACAAGAAGGGGAAAGGAGTGAAGATAAAGCAGGTGTATGGCACGACCCCGCCAATCACCGCTCCCATAGCCATAAATACTGCTGCGGGAGTGACAATGGTGACGGTACCCCGCCACATTATTTCTGCCAGCGCCAGACACGTGACCTATTCCGTGAGGCGGCCTGTGGAGAACATCATTGTGATCGCTGCCGTTTCCCTCGTCCTTCTGATGGGTGTTGCGAGCTACCCGATGGTCTCAGATTTCGTCCCCTCCCACACCGAAGCGATTACGATCCAAGACAATTCAACCATTTCCTTTCTGGCTCAGATCGGTAACAAAAATTTATCCGTTGCAACTGACCACCAGATAGGGATTCTGCTCTATTCTTACGGATTCAATTCACCGTTCAACAATCTTTCGTCAATATGGAATTCAACCAGCTGGCAAGGTGCTATAAACGACCTCACGGGTCAAAATGGGACTTATCCCCCGGTAGGGTACGTCTTCCTCAACAGCTACATGCTGAGGTATGGCGTATGGGGTTTCAATAGCTCCCTGAATCCGAACCAAGCGCCGATAATGGTCAACGGATCCGCTTTCACCAAATTTTTCAAGAAGCCATTCGATCTGGTGTATGAAAACAGCTCCACCAATGCGAACAGCACGAGTTATCTGTTCGAAGTGAACTGGACGTATCTTGGCAACAGAGGCTACAACCTGACTTACTACGAAGGGCTCTACAAGAACAATACTACAACGCCGTCGTTCATCCAACTTTCTCCCACTTCTCCAGCTTCTGGACTGACGAAAGGGTACTCCCCCTCTTTATTTCTTCTCTCAACCTGTTCTCCCTCTCCGCAACGTCTATGGCCCTATTAGCGATCTCCTGTGCTTCTTCTTCGGGTATCACCACTACACCGGAATAATCTGCAATGATGTAGTCTCCAGTTCTGATCTTTCTTCCAGCTATCTCTATCTCGCTTCCTATCTCTCCAAACCCCTTTGGATCCCCAGCATTGGATGAAACGTACTTTGAAAAAGCTGGAAATGGAATCTTCATTATGCTGTCCATATCCCTGATTGCCCCCCAGATAACCACGCCCTTTATCTTCTTGGTGACGCAGCTCCAGGATGCAAGTTCTCCCCAAACAGCGTCCTCTCCCCCATCTGCATCTATCACGATGATATCACCCTCCTTCGCGTGGTCGATCGCCTCAACTGGTTTCGCCCAGTCTCCGTTGACAGTCTTCACGGTCAAAGCTCTGCCAACAATTCTCGTTCCTTGCGGACTCCTCGATACTATTCCGTGAATAGCCCCTCCCCTGTGCATTGCATCAGATACGTTGGATGAGGAGACTTTAGAGAGGGCACCTACTATTTCATTCTTCGAATATTTCTTATACATATCGCCGTGCTCTGCAACACCTGTCGCAATTACTCTCTTTATGGATGCAGTCTCTTCCGTGACGTTCGGTGCCTTTGTTATCGCTCCTCCCACTATGATGATCGATGCACCCCTCTTGATCACTTCAGGTATCGATTCCTTGTTCAACCCTCCGGCAACTGCAACCGGGATGTTAGTGGAAGCTACCACCCTCTCCAGTACCTTGAGCGGGTTCTTCCCGATCATTTGCATGTCGATTCCCACGTGCTCGCAGAAGTATTTCACTCCGAGTTTTTCCAGCTGCTTCACTCTTTCCTCAACATTTTCCACCTGGAGAAGGTCTATCATTATTTCTGCACCATACTTCTTTCCTGCCTTCACAGCTTCAGTGATTGTAGGGTCGTCACTTATCCCTAGAATGGTAACGATCTGTGCCCCACTCTTTGCGGCGAGCTCAGTTTCGAACCCTCCGACATCAGCTGTCTTCATGTCTGCAACAACAATCTTGTTCGGGAAATTCCTCTTTATTTCCCTTATAGCATTCATACCTTCGCTCTTTATCAAGGGAGTGCCTGCCTCAATCCAGTCTGCGCCTCCTTCAACTGCCTCCTTTGCCACCTGAAGGGCTCTGTGGAGATTCTCGAAGTCCAGGGCGACCTGTAGAACTGGTTCCATATTATCGCCAGTGAAGATAGAAAATGACTACTTTAACTTTGCAATAAAGCACATTTTATGCTGGAAGATCAATCGGAAATGGAGGGCATAAGGGATGTGACAAGGGTGGACGAGGTTATAGGAAGGTACGGGAAATACCTGAGTATAAAGAGGGGTCTCATCGTATCAAGGAAGAACAAGGCAATCGCCAGAAGACTGGCGAGGATGGGTAGGGCCATCCTCATAACCAATGCTCAGATGAGATGGGACGAGGTACTGGATCTCTACCGTTCTCGTGACAGAGTTGAGAAGGGGTTCAGAGATATGAAATCTGACCTCGGTGCACTGCCTATGGGAGTGCATACTGATGATACGATCCAGGGATACCTGCTGGTAGAGTTCATTTCAGTCATAATAGAATCTGAGCTGAGGAGAAGGATGAGGGAGTCGCCCCTGAAAGGTAAGATGAGTCTTCATGAAATGCTCATCGAGCTGTGCAAGCTGCACATTATAAAGCAAGGCAGTCTCAGGTTACTCACAGAGATATCGAAGAAGCAGAGGGAAATATTCGAAACAATGAAGATAAACGAGAAAGACCTAGTTATTAACTAAACAAGGAATTCAGGTTTCAAAAATGAATGGCTCAAAAGATTGAATCTATCTCGACAATTCCAGCTTTATACTTGATTTGTTAAATTCGAAATAAAACATTTCAAAAATCCGTTTAGGATTCTGAATTAAATTATTCGCTTCTTCTAAACGTTTACATGCAAAACTCTTGACTAAGGCGGTATTTTGGCGGTAATTTTTTACCACTCTCCCATGGCTAATAGTACGTGTGACAAGGTTCCAAACTTTAGATAGTCTTCATCAGAAGTGAATCTACTGTTGTGGTTAAAATAAATTAACCCCTTTTGATCGTTTCTGGTACCAAAGAAATAATAGGTTCCAGGGGCCTTCTGTAAGAACCTTGAAACATCCTCCCCACCCATTACAGCCTCAATTTCCACTACTTTCATTCCATCTATCTTGGAAAGTATTCCCATTACCCGTTTTGTTATGTCAGGATCGTTGTAAGTAATAGGGTAGGCGTTTTCCATAAACGAAACTTCGGCAGAAGCACCAAATGAGCTTGCAAGAGAGGGGATCATAGTTCCGATCTTAGATTTCACCTCTTTCCTTAAATCCTCATCTAGAGTCCTGATAGTTCCTTCCATTACGAGCTTATCTGGGATTATGTTATCTTTTTTACCCGAATGAATGGAGCAGACAGAAATAACCAGAGGTTTAGTCTGAGTCATGTACCTCGACCTGATCCCATAAAGTGCAGAAATCAGCTGGTTTCCAACATAAATCGGATCAATTGATTGATCAGGAAGAGATCCGTGGCCTCCTTTGCCCGTCACGGTTATCTTGAAGGAATCAGAAGCAGCCATAATTGCACCTGTTTTGATGGCAAATATACCGACAGGAGCTTCTCCCACAATATGCAATCCGAAAATATGATCAACGTGAGGATTCTCTAACGCGCCATCTCTAATCATCGGGAGCGCCCCGCCTTCCCCGCCATCTTCTTCAGCCGGTTGAAAGATGAATTTCACATTGTTCGGAAGTTCATCCCTATGCTGTGCTAAGACGTGGGCGGCTCCAAGAAGCATAGCAACGTGACTGTCGTGCCCGCAGGCATGCATCACCCCTTCCTTTTTAGAACTGAATGGTAATCCAGTCTGTTCCTGTACAGGGAGTGCGTCCATATCTGCCCTCAGCCCTATGGTCTTGCCTTTATTCTTTCCGTACAGAATTCCAACAACTCCTGTTCCACCAACTCCTTTCCTAATCTCAATTCCGTCCATTTCTAGATGCTCAGCTATAAGTTTTGCAGTTTCGAATTCATGATAAGAAAGTTCAGGATTTTGATGGATTATCCTTCTAATTTCTATTATTTTATTACTATACGCTTCTACGTCCTCGCGAAGTGACCCGTTCATAAAGTGGGATAATAGAAAATTATAAAAGGGTTTAGAGCAAGTACAATCCCTCCCTGGTGAAGAGGATTGATGTATCTAGAGAAAGAAAACAATGGGAAGGTTGGTCACCTATATGAATATCCCCAAGAATTCTTTGTTTTTCTTTCAAGAATGAAATCGCTATGAAACGCCCCATTCATGGAACTGTAAGGGTTCGTCAGGAAGCTTTCTCAACTCACTGGCAAGTTCCGTCCCTTAAGTTACGTTGCAATATTCCAGAGGATAAGGGAAATTCCAGTTGATGGGATACTCAACGACATATGCTCATCCGCAGGAAACGGTATAATCGTGATAATAGACTCCTCCGGCTTCAAGATCACAGAAAGGAGTGACTGGCTGTCCAATAAGTGGAAAGGAAAGAGGAAGCAGTGATGAAGATACACGCATATTTCCTTCTCAGGAAGAACACTGTGGTGAACTGATTGGTTGTCACCTACAACTGGTTGACATCTACGTTGAGAGGGATACTGCTGATAGCTTCAATGGATTGATGCTCTTTATCTTTTCTGAGTTATCCGACTTTTGTGTGTGTTCATAGATAAAGCTGTAATTGCGGTACCTGAAGTATATTGCAGCCCTCAGATGCTCCCTGTCCCTGTATCCGAAGGTCATCTTTTCTGTCAGGGAAATTTTATAGATCCTATGATATCTCTGTGTTCGGGATCACCGCCTTCTTTCTCTCCCTTATGTCCTTGTTGCGCATGTACAAGAAACCAGAAAAATTGGATATATCCATGGCCTCTAATATGGAAATTTCTTGAGTGTCTCTGAAATCTGTTATTATGATGAATGCGATTATTACTCTCCTTTGGCCAGCTTGTTTAGCTCTGCACCTCTGTATTTCAAGATCTCTCTTAGCTTTTTAACGTCGCCAGGCATTGTGAAAATGAGTATGGCGAAGAGTATACCCTGGGCAACCCAAGTGACTGAACTAATTAAAGTTATTGCGTATTTCAGTGATATCGCTGCCCCTAATACTCCTCCAAGAAATGGGCCAACTGTACTCCCCGCAGCTGAGAAGAAGTTTAGGTAGGCAAGTGCACTTCCTCTCAGTTCAGGTTCAGTAATATCCATTACGGCGGCATTCACACTGGGTCCTGCCATCGGAATCTCAAAAGCAGTGAGCACCCCAAACACGAGAAAACCGGAGAACGTAGGAGAGTACATGGTAAAATATATCAGCACAGCTGCTAGAAAAACGACGATGGTTGCGAGAACTACCCTTCCACTAGGTATTTTCTTGAATAGGAAGTCACTAAGATACCCAGATACGACATTTCCAGCCACCATCATGACAATCCAAACCAACATGACTATCATTATCAAAAAATAAGGAAGCTTTCGCTCTATGCTCATGTAGGTTATAATCCAGAATGAAATGGTATTCCAGGGAATAGTTCCGAAAACGGCCTGGAGAAATAGAAGCAGCAAAGATCTTTTTTTGATTATTTTTTTGAGATCAGAGAGTTTCACCTTGTAAATATCCGATGTAAGTTTTCCTTCCAGTTCAGGTTCTGAGTTCCCTCTTGGTATCTCCTTGACGAAGAAATAAATCATAGCACCGATTATTAAACTGATTCCTCCTGTAATGAAAAATGAATATCTCCAGTTTAGACCAGCACCTATGATTGTGAGGGGTATCAGGATCCCAAGAAGATAGCCGATTGGTGTGGCAGCATTTATGAAACCAATTGCTTTCCCTCTGCTTTTCGGCTCAAAGTAGTCTGAGGTAAGAGTGTAGACCCCGGACGGGGTTGGATATCCAATTGCAGTAAGCAGTCTAGTAATAAAGAATTGGTAAAATACTCTAGATAAGGCATTTAACCAAGTAGTTGAACCAAGAAGTAAAGCCAGAATGGCTGTCAGAGATTTCCTGGAATACTTGTCATACCAGTACCCCCATACAGGATATAGAACTGTAGCGATGACAAGAGTTGACGAAAACAGGAGACCCAAAGTTACGTAACTTATATGGTATTCTGCGATGAGTTGAGGACTGACCGCAGAAAGAATGTATGCGTCAGTCGCCTGAATTCCAAGAAAAGCCGATAAAATAATAAGAACTTTCCATTTGTATCTGCGGGTAAGCATCTTATCGCAAATGGCCATCCGTCTATTAATATATTTTGCGAATTTTTCTGCGCTTCAACTACTTTAACTCGGTGAAGATAGAATATTAAACTCCTAAACTCCCTTATTATTAGGCATTAGATTCCTGATTTTTCATTTCCTATTAGCAGTAGCAATGCTTATGTGATAATGTGTTAGTGCACATTACGTCATTCACTAGATACAAGCAAATCGGAAACGAGGTATACGCATACGAAGTGACGGCATATTACGACAAGGTTAGAAAGAGACCCGCATAGAAGAGCAAATAGCTCGGAAAGTTCGATCCACTCACCGGGATGATGACACGGCCTGGAAAGATTGGAACAGCACTTGAGAAGACTGTGACTCCTTTCAGCAATTCCGCCAAGGTGGATGTTCCCGGGAGATTCATAGGCAAGCGTGTTTATGTAATCATGCTTAAGAATTAATGACTTATTTCCTAAAGTCCCACAGAACCACAATTTAAAGAGAAATTAAAAAAAAATTGCTATCGCTATGCCTTTCGTCGACAAATCGCCGTTACCTTCCCACCTTGTGAAACAACATACGTTCAAATCTTATGTCCACGCTGGCAGGTGAGTGAATTTTGACATCCACTCTGACCTTGTCTGGTCCTTCTAAGACGAAGACATCATCGCCTTCGATAAGGAGTGGTCTCAAGACAGGCTCTCCCTCCCCAGCAACTTCTCCTGTCAGATTGGCCCCCATAAGCGCAATCTTCAACTTCCAAGTCCCATTGAACGTTTCGTATCTACCCATTAGGATTTCCGCTTTCCTTTGGAACACAACAGAAGGAAGTTTTTCTGGATCATTCCCGGTTGCAACAGATAGCGCATAGTCGCCGACAAGTATTGCGTTAAAATCAGAATTAGCTGCAACGGCAACTCCTATTTTTAAGTCGGGCACAAACCCAAAGTAAGCAGATGAAACTGCCACATTACCACTGTGTCCAATTTTCAGATGTCCAAAGTAGTTCTTATCTATACTCAATCCATAACCGTAGTATGTTCCGATCCCCATCGACGGAGGCCAGTTATTCTGGACGTGGGGAGTAAAGGCCTTTTCTAGTAATTCCTTGTTAATGAACCTGTTACCTTTATATTTCCCCTCACCAATCAACATTGATACCATGTGGCTTAGTTCGTTAACGCTTGTAAGAAGGCCGCCAGCAGGGTCATTCAGAAAATTTGATGGAAACTTTTGAGGTGCCCGCCTGCCGTCCTTTTCCATTTTGAACCCAACCATTGCGTCCTTGTCAGATTCCAGTTTTGACGTATCAAAAGTAGCCCTTTTCATTTCAAGAGGGAGAAGAATATTTTTTGTGATAAAATCTCGATAACTCTTTCCACTGACTTCTTCTATCACGTGACCAAGGAGGGCATAGCCCTCGTTCCAGTACATGAATACATCTCCCTTCGTGGAAACTCTTTCATTGCGGGCTTCGTTTATGAGATTAACCAGATCATCTATTGTGCCTAGTGGATTCCAGAGAGTTTGTCCTCCCAATGAGCGACCTAGAAGTTCTTCTGCCATTCCTAGATTAGGAAATCCTGTCGAGTGGGACAACAACTGGTGGATGGTGACTGGATGCCCATTTGAACCTGCACTGAAATTCTTGATATATTTTTCTACCGGATCACTGAGATCTATTTTTCCCTGTTCGACCAGTTTGAGGATGCCTAGAACAGTGAAGAATTTAGTTAAAGAACCAATGCCATAGAGGGTGTCAGGTGTTGCAGCCAGTGGAGGATCAATGCTTCTAGACCCAAACCCACGAGAATATATAATTTTGCTATCGTGAACAATGCATACAGAGAGACCGTAAATATGGTAGGTACGCATTGTTTCAGAGATGAATGTTTCAAGTTTGGTTTTCGCCAAATTATCCGAGCTCCCTAAAGAAATCATACGTGTAAAGTTGCTCTAAAGGTTTAAACTTTCCTACCTGAACTGTGTCAATTCTATGCCGTGTTTAGTTAATAAAAAGGTCTTTCTCATTTATCTTCATTGCTTCTATTCCTGAGGATACTCCATATGCTGAGCTCGAAACCTCTGTGTGCTTTCGTCATTGTTGGATCGTATCCCTTTGAAATCAATCTGCCTCTGCAGTTCATTCCATATTACCCTGTCGCTTCCTGTGGTTGATAGCCTTTACCTGAAGAGCCATTTTGTCCTTGCATCCGGGAGCCTCTCCAGATAGTCCAGGGAATACATGAATGAAATCCTGTCATGTATTTCCATCTCCGTTGTTTCATCACTGGTATTGTATGTGGAGTGGAGGAACAGCACCTTCACCATTGTCACAATAGGAATGTTTGGAGCTCCCCCTTGTCCGTGCTGTTGCGATAGAGATCCTCCAGCAGCGGAGGGAGTGCATTCCAGTCTATCGCATCCTTAATGAATGCCGGAGGATCAGGACCCATCGTTTTATTGTATATTTCCTCGAGAGCCTCATCAAGAAGGTTTGCCTTACTGTATCATGGCCACTGCATGAATAAATATTATTGTCATCAGGCCTGGTAAAATGTCGTGATTCTTGGAAATTCTCAGTAATGAGACAATGATTTCAAAAATTCGACAAAGTTTCCTTTATTCATGCCTTGTAGAATATTGCAGGAAAGAGGGTGAGGAACTTTTAGAACTTTCACCTCCATAGATATTTGAGAAGGCTCTGATTGACCCAAAGCTGATGAGGGTAGATGTATTCATTTCCCACCTGTATGCGAAGATGAAGTATCGCGTGTGCTGACCTGATTATGCAACCAACGGCCATCTCAGGGAGATGATATGGAGAAATCCTTAATTGATTCTTACTTACGAGAATTATCGATAGTCATTTTCAAATAGCATTTTCTCCCTTTCGTAGTTCTTCAAAATGTCAGTACCATAGGTCAACGACCATGACACCTCCTGTGGAGTTTATGACGTTTAAGAATCTGACCGTTTTTGTTAATTCACTTTTCGCTATATTATAATTCTAGACACTTTGCCCTCTTTGGTCTGTCTCATATGATTATTGCACAAGGAACTTATATATATAAGGAATAATAGTTTCTGGGAAGGATCGTGATGACGACTGATTATGACATTGTAATCAAGAACGGAAGTATTGCTGATGGTTCAGGCGGGAAAATTTTCAAGGCGGATATAGGGATTGAAGGTGAGTCCATAACCAGGGTCGGATCTGATCAAAAGGCGAGAGGAGAGCTAGAAATAGATGCTACTGGACTGATCGTATCTCCGGGTTTCATAGATATGCACTCTCATTCAGACACCTCAGCCTTAATTTATAAAGATTCTGAGAGCAAGATAAAGCAAGGCGTCACAACCGAGGTTGTTGGAAACTGCGGGATATCCATGGCACCTATAGCTCCGGAAACGATTGAACTCTTAAAACAGGCAATGGAAAGTGATTTTTCAGGAGTAAACCAGTTATTAGACTGGGACTGGAAGAATATGAGTGATTATTTCGCCAAAGTTGAAAAAATGGGAAATACGATAAATTTTGCACCTCTAGTAGGTCATCACACTCTTAGAGTCGCAGTGATGGGATTTGAGAACCGTGAACCAACCGACTCGGAATTGAACAAGATGAAGTCGTTAGTAGAGGGTGAAATGAAGGCCGGATTCTTTGGGATGAGCACTGGTCTTGTTTATCCACCTGGCGGTTTCGCCAAGACAGATGAGATCATTAGCCTTGCAAAAGTTGTTTCAAAGAACGGAGGCATATACGCTTCCCATTTGAGAAGTGAAGGAAAAACAGTACTGAATGCAGCATCCGAGGCAATAGAGATTGGACGTAAGGCTAAATTACCTGTGGAAATATCGCACATCAAGGTTATGGGAAAGCCCAACTGGGATATGGACACAGCATATGTTTCGCTCATTGAAAATGCCAGGAAAGATGGAATGGATGTTAGTGCAGACGTGTATCCATATACGGCAGGTCAAACGTTCTTGTGGTCAGTATTTCCGCCATGGGCTCAGGAGGGAGGTCTCCTGAAGTCGCTCGCGAGACTCGACGACCCTAGAGTTAAGGAAAAAATCAGGAAGGACCTGGCAGAATCAGGCAGGATAGATTGGCAGAACTGGGTGGAGGATGCAGGATGGGATGGTATTGTGTTACCAGAATTCAAGGGAAAATCAATAGCGCAGCTTTCGAAAGAATATGGAACTGACCCGTTCGAAGCACTTTGCAGGGTTCTCAAGGAAAGACAGGGGCAGGCTAGTATGATAGTCCACGCAATGAGAGAGGAATCCTTCGTGAAATTTCTTTCAATGCCTAGCACTACTATAGGTTCAGATCAAAACGGGATCACCCCGGGCAAGGGCCCGTTTGGTGGCCTGCAACATCCCAGGGCCTACGGTACTTTCCCGAGAGTACTGGGAAGATATGTGAGAGAAAAAGGAGTGATTTCACTGGAAGAAGCGATCAAGAAGATGACTGGTCTATCGGCTTCAAAAATGAAGATAGAACAGAGAGGACTGATTAAACCTGGATACTTTGCTGACATCGTGATATTTGATAAGGATAGGATAACTGACACAGCCACGTTCGAAAACCCATTATCCTTCCCGGTAGGCATAACGCATGTAATTGTTAATGGAAAGCTTACGGTCAAGAATGGACAGCTTACAGGCAAGCACAATGGAAGGGTTTTGAGAAGGAGTCAGAGTTCAACCTCACGATCCTCCCGTTTGCCTGGATGACCTGTTGCAATGCGTTTGGTCTACTCGTACCAAATCCTTTCAACCGAATCCTCGCGATCCTTGACAACTTCTCTGCACACAAAACGGAGGACGTGATGATAAAGGCAGAGGTGCTAGGAATAGAACTCATATTCCTGCCACCATATTCCCCGGAGCTGAATCCCATAGAATACATCTGGAAATCGATAAAGAGGGCGGTATCACGGACGTTCGTGAAAGACCAGGACTCGCCGATAGAACTGGTTAAATCGGATTACAATGAGTTCTCAAAGAGTACGTCATTCTGTAGAAGCTGGATATAGAAGTTTGTAAACAGTAAGGATATATAGTAATGTCAAACACTATAATGCGACGATTGCATATCACGTGCACGCCTTCGCTAACCAGACAAACCTTACTGTCTACAGAAACATGACACTTCACCTGACTGTTACAAACGTTACTAAAAAGACAGGAGGGAACTCTACGGTCTTAGACATGTCGTGGAGAGCATTCGGTGTTCAGGGGAAGCTGGAAAGCACGTTCCATGGAAAATTAGCGGTGAAAGTGCCATTCCTGAACTTAACGGTGAATGCAAGTATCACCAGCAATATTGACGTCAACGAGCTTGGCGATCTCAGTCTGGGACTTGGAAGTGGAAACTCCGGTTCGCTTGACCTAAGCGGGTTATTCGAGCAATCGGGATTCAATGGTGATATCGCATCGTACAATACAGTAAACTTCCATGTATTCAGCAAACCCTTGACGAGCTGGGTCAGAGTTTACGATAGCAGTGCCAACACTACCACTTTCTACTATAACGCCACTACAAACTACACGGTAAACTCAACGATTAACGAAAACGGATCCGTCTATACCCTGAAGCTAAGAATTGATCCTAACGCTGTCATGACGACGAACGGTGACGCAGAAGTAACGTCGGCGAATGATCTTGCCCTTGTTTCTACTTCAAATCAGGGGTTGTCCACAAATTACATGATTGGCATCGTTGTGGTAGCAGTCGTGCTGATAGGTGGCATCTCAGGTTACGCCATTAGCAGAAACAGAAAGAAGAAGTAGAATTTTTTCTTTTATTTTTTAGTTGTCCCTCTAAAGCTTGATCTTTATCTCCATCCATAAATACCGTAAAATTTGCTTCTTTCGTTAATTTCAGATATTATCTAGTTCTGGGAAAATCGTATATAGTGAATTAACAGTTATTTCCTAAAGAGGAGAGACTAATTGAAGATGTCCACAAGAAAGAAAGTTACCATAGTTTCAGCAGTCGTTGCGGTCTTAACAGCCATAGCTGTGGTATCCCTCTATTTCTGGGGACCTTTCTCACTGTATGGTAATAGCGAGAAACAGCTGACACTAATTGCATCAGAGGATAGCCAGAGCATAATATCGGGGCAGAACATCACTTTGCGATTGGGAATATACAACAACGGACCCACGTCGATCTTCAACGTAAGTGATTTGTGGCCCACCATTGGAGGGGAGAAGATTCGACTGACTATCTCTCCCTGTAGCTTAGATATACCTTATGGTTTTGCTGTAGTTCCGGGCAATGTTTCAAGCGGCTCCATCGCAACTGCAAAACCCCTAAATATGTGGCAGCCTGGGGTGTACATGTGCCCACTTATCTACGTGGTGAGCAGTTACAAAATATTGGGCCTGAGCAGCAATGGATACATCCTTTCCCAAGGCGGCAGTTCGGTGAATTCATCTAGCAGCTTACTAATACCAATCACACTATCCAATACAGCCACGTTTTCAGGATACTGGGCTCCATCAAACTCTCTCAACGGTTCATATCACTTCGTGTATTTCCCAGCTGGCCAGTACACAGTTATAGTTGCTGACGAATGGGGAGCAGTTGCATTCCTCCATTTCACGGTGACTTCATATACCCTGCTTCCTGTTTGATCTCTTTATCTCCTCGACCCTCTTCTTCAGTTTTACGTCAGATTCAGATACTATTCCCACTAGGTCCGCCCTGGCGGCTTTCACTATTGCATTTGAATAGGCTCTGGAAATCTTGCCTGCATTGTCACTTGATGCCTTATAGATGTCTGGAATTTCGTATATTATCCCGTGCTTTGGCGGTGTTCCCCTTCCCTTTCTGAACCTGAAAAAAGCCTTTTCAGCACCTATTATCTGCACTGTACTTGCAGAACTAAGGGCCAGATTCCTGATTCCGCCAAACGACTTCAGCAATCTTGCAGCTACCTTGTACCCAACAATCTTCTTCAGATTGGGAGCACTCCTATCGACGTATTCATCCAGTGAGTGTTCCAACTCCTTTACAAATCCTCGGATCTCAGTCAGCATTTTTGAAATCTGTTCGGAAAAACCGCTATTTACGGATGTCGCGTACTTCATAAAAGTAGATGTTTCCTCCACTTTTTGAGCGAGAAAGTTTTCAAACTTCTCCATCTCATCGAGGGTGGTGATTATCTTTTCTATTAGCTGATCTTCCGTCAGTTTCGACGACAACAATTTCCTGTTCAGAAGTTCTAGGCTGTCGCGTAATACAGAATAGTCTATTCCTTTCTTCTTGAATCTGGGAGAGAGCGAGACATCCTGTCCATCGAAGTTAGATTTTCCGTTTTGTAGAATATCCAGATAGATCGTAGAGAACTCTTCTTTCGTAATTGCGAGCTCTTTTCCTTCTCCTTTGAGTTTATCGACGGAAACCAGGTACAGCATCATCCATTGAAAAATGGCTAACATAAATACTTTAGTGACTCAACGGTCTGTCAACGTAACGTTTCTCTCAAATATAAATAACAAATGTCAATCAAGGAAAGTGAGAAATGTAGATTTTGATTCGCTGTTTAACGAATTTGAGAAGGAATTGAGTACTCAGACAGGGGATCTGGCAGCATTTGTCGTGAAATTTCTAAACGAAAAGGTTCCACACTACAACTGGGTTGGAATTTATATGATTGAGGGAGAGAATCTCGTGCTTCGAACTTACTCGGGCCCTAGGGAAACAGAACACACCAAGATAAAGATAGGAGACGGGATTTGTGGACTCGCGGCCAAAGAGGAGCTGACTGTCGTCGTACCTGACGTCTCAAAAGATTCTAGATACATTGCTTGCTTCCCGGAAACGAAGTCAGAGCTGGTGGCACCTATCTTTAGGAATGCAAAGGTAACGGGAGAAATCGATATTGACAGCGATTCTGTCGACCCATTCTCGAACAAGGACAAACATTTCTTAGACCGAATAATAAACTTAATAGGGATGAGGCTATAACTGAAGAAGAGGAGATTTGTGACAGCTTCAAGTATTATCAAGTATTCTACAGGTGGTTTAATGTCTAAAAGAAAGTACTCTAAATACGAGAAGGCTAGAATAGTTGGTGCTAGGGCCCTCCAAATATCAATGGGGGCACCCATTATCATAGAGATCCCCAAGAATGTCATGGACCCTTTGAGGATAGCTTTAGTTGAATTCGAGAACGGCGCAATACCGATGACAGTCAAGAAGAGATCGAGGACAAAGTAGGTTCTCCATGAAGAACTGGAGCGGACACATAATTTTCCCTCAGA
>JAKATM010000157.1 GCA_021818765.1 Thermoplasmata archaeon
GACAGGTTAAACCATCAACATGGCTTTTTCGATAATATTCGACCAGCTTGTCCAGCGTGTCGAAATCCACCTTCAAACTATCAGAGAAAGGTGTCAGAAGAATTGGAAAAAGACCGTTCAGCTTTTCCTTCATAATGAGGAAGGACAATCGCAAGGATTAGCTTTTTGCTAGTATATGAACAGACATCGCCTATCCAGATACTTCCGGATCGTATGAACCGAATATCTTAATGTATCCTCAAGCAATGTTGAGCTATGTTCGAAAATGAAAATACTTTCGGAAGGCTGCAGCAGGCCGGTAAAGAGAAGGAGTTTGACTCAAGTTATGAAAAGGCGCTTAAGGAGGCGGAATCGTACTTTGGAAAGGAATATCCGAACCTCATCGCTGGCGAAGTAATTGAAGAAAAGAAGATAGAGGATATGAGTCCAATTGATGGAAAGAAAATCGCTACATTCCAGCTTTCGTCCAAGGAAAGCGTTGAAAAGGCAGTCAATATGCTCCATCAAAATTACAGGGCTTGGTATAACCTCGGCTATGAAGAAAGGGCGCGGATCCTTCTTGGAGCTTATGCACTCATAAGAGAAAAGAGATACCTGATATCTGCAATAGAAGCTTACGAGAACGGCAAGAACAGGTATGAGGCGATGGCAGACGTTGATGAGGCACTTGATTTCATCAGGTATTATGCATTGAACCTTATAGAAAACGAAGGCTTCGTTAGATTTACAGGAAAGGGCTACGACAATGAGGAAAGCGTCAGCATTATGAAGCCATACGGAGTCTTTGCAGTGATACCACCCTTCAATTTCTATGCGATCACCGTTGGAATGACAGTCGGACCTCTTATTACGGGAAATGCTGTTGTTCTGAAACCCTCAAGTGATATACCTATAATATCATACCTGACGGTCAAGCTGATGCACGAAGCTGGCGTACCGAAAGAGGTGCTTGCCTTTGTTTCAGGCTCAGGTGGCATAGTTGGCCGAACTCTGGCAGAACATCCCAAGATTGGCGGTATAGTATTCACAGGTTCCAGAGAGGTTGGGATGGACATTTACCATCGTGCAACGGAAAAAGGGCCAAAACCTGTGATAACGGAAATGGGAGGCAAAGATGCTATCATAGTAACGGCAAGAGCCAACATGCAGAAAGCAGTTGAGGGTGTGGTGAGGGCTAGTTTCGGGTATGCAGGGCAAAAATGCAGCGCATCCTCCCTTCTCTTCGTACAGGACAGTATTTATGATGTATTCCTGGAAAAGCTAAAAGAACGTACTTCTAAAATTATTATTGGAGACCCAAGGAAGAAGGATGCATTCCTCAATCCTGTAGTGAATAAGGGTGCATTTGAGAAGTTCAAGTCCCTTCAGGAGACATTCACCAGGGAGGGCAAGATATTGACAGGAGGGAAGACAATTGACGGCAACGGATACTATGTTGAGCCCACTATCATATACGATCTGAAAGCTGACTCACCTCTTGTAAGAAATGAGCTCTTCCTGCCCATTCTTGCGGTAAGAAAATTCAAGACTCTCCAGGAGGCTGTGAATGAGGTAAACAGTTCCGAGTACGGACTCACAGGTGGAATATTCTCCGAGGACCCTGCGGAGATAAGATATTACTTCGATAATGCTGATGTTGGTGTTTTATACGCTAACAGGGAGAGAGGTGGTTCAACAGGAGCAAAAGTCGGTTCACAGCCATTCGTCGGATGGAAGATGAGTGGAAGCACTGGGAAGGGAACCGGGTCTTTCTACTACCTTGCACAGTTCCTGCGAGAGCAGGCGCAGACAATTGCGCACTGAACCATGATACGAATAATGGGAGGATGAGAACAACATGGATTATTCATTGAAAGGCAAAAAAGCAGTTGTATGCGGTGCTAGCTCTGGCATAGGCTTCGGTGCTGCAATCAAGCTTGCATCTGAAGGCAGTGATGTCATCATAGTTTCAAGGAGCGAGGAAAACCTCTTGAAGGCGAAAAAGAAGATAAAAGATGTAACAGGCCACGAAGCACACTCCTTTGCATGCGATATTTCTATCTCATCCGAAATAGAGAAGCTCATTTCCTACATTAAAGAAAAGTTTGGAAGTGCCGATATTCTGGTCAACAACGTCGGTGGACCGGAGCCCATGGCTTTCCTTAAAGTAACTGATGAGACATGGTTCAGGTACTTCGAAACCCTGTTCATGAGTGTTGTTCGCCTTACAAGATCATTCACACCGCTTATGAACGAGGGATCATCCATCGTCAACATATTATCGAGATCGGCAAAGGAAGCACTGCCAAACCTTGTAATTTCAAATTCATTCAGGCCAGCTCTGGCTGGTCTTGCAAAGACCCTTTCAATTGAGCTTGCGCCGAAGGGTATCAGGATAAACAACGTATGCCCGGGCCTTGTCGCTACGGAGAGACAGGTCAACCTGATGAATTATGCAGCGGAGAAGGAAGGCATTAGCCCAGATATAGTGAGGAAGAGGTCCGAGTCACAGATTCCGCTTGGAAGACTGGCTTCTCCGGAAGAAATAGGCTCGATGGTTGCATTCCTCTGTTCAAAAGAGGCATCTTACATTACGGGAAGCACTTTCTTTGTAGATGGCGGAGCCTCTAAATCCAACGTCTAGCCGCAAGAATGAAGTTGCACGTTCGCGGAGGCAGACGATAATCTTTAAACCGCGTTAGCCTACTCAGTATCATGGTTTCGGCTGAAAGATATTTCAAGGGACGCGTTTTTGACGGAAAGGATATTTTCGAGGAAGGCTGGGTTGGTATCAGCCATGATGGCAAAATTACCGAGGTGGGAGAAGGAAAATTTCCCCACACCGGGCAGAATATCACAGAGGGGAAGGATCTGACAATTCTCCCCGGCCTGATAGATGCCCATATGCACTTCTTCGGTTGCCGCTATGAGGATATAGCAGAATGGAACCTGATATCCGGCGAACTCGCGTCCATCAGAAGCGTGACCGATATGAGAAACCTCCTGATGGCTGGCTTTACAACAGTGCGGGACCTGGGAAGCAAAACAGCTGTTCATCTGGCACAGGCGGAGATCGAGGGCGATATAACAGGTCCAAATGTAATTGCATCCGGGCACTCGCTGGCACAGACTGGTGGGAACGATGATCTCAAGATACTCCCGCTTGATATGTCAAAAGCACTCTCATATTCATATTACTGCGATGGCCCCTGGGAATGCGTCTCCGCAGTCAGGAAAGTCATAAGAGAGGGAGGAACTGTGATC
>JAKATM010000158.1 GCA_021818765.1 Thermoplasmata archaeon
GAGTGGTATAGACATTGAGAAAGCATGCAAGGAAGTCAGTTCATTTGACTTCATGCTTGACAAGGATTCCCTTGCAAAACTTTCCAACTTTGCCGGAAAACCTAAGGCTTGCCCTCATGGAAAACCCATAAATATTTTGTGATAGCATGGTATTAGTAAATCTCTGGAATCCGCAAAACGTCGACCTACTTTCTGCGCTCATTATATCTTACCTTCTAGGCATAGTCCACGGCATAACACCAGATGAACATACATGGCCTATCACTTTTTCGTACTCAGTGGGTAGTTACAGTACAAGAAAAGGAATGAAAGCAGGACTAATTTTCTCTTCGGGTTTCACAATTCAAAGGGCTTTAATGTCAGAAATTGCCTTTTTCGCGCTAGCTGGCATATTCATGACTGCCCTAGCTTTTGGCGTAACATATGTTATAGTGGGAATTGCGATGCTAGCAGCCGGTCTTTACATAGCTTCAAGAGGCAAGTATCTACACTGGCACTTCCTTGAACACAATCTAGGACGTCTTGTCGGTCTGCACAAACATAACCCTGAAAAAGAGCACCTTGAACTGGAACATGAAGCAAACCCTATCTTTGTGGGTGATGACATGAAACCAATTCCCCTGAGGTTAGCATTCGTTCATGGATTGATAGCCGGGTTTGGATTTGGTGCATTCGCCCTTATAATATACACAGTTCTGGCACCATCCATGCCAAACATGTATTGGGGCTATGTACCAGGGATGCTCTTTGGCCTGGGTACAATGACAATGCAGATCGCTTTCGGTGCTGGCTTTGGTACTTGGCTTTCTAAGAGCAAGAAACTTACTAAAAAAGGGATTGCTTTCGTTGCAAAGAGTATCAGTAGATATGTCTTAACATATGGCGGTCTTGCTTTCGTAGTGGCGGGTGGTCTGATAATAGTATTCCCCCAGCTGCTTGATTATGGAATAACCACCGGCGTCCATGTGCATAATCTAGATAACCTCGGAATAGGTTTCTTCATAGTAATATTCGCAGTTGTGATCATTGGATTTGTTGGATACTATAGATCGATCAAGATGGCTCAGGATCTGGGGTATACTAGCGTGGTTCAGGAACAGATAAACGGACCAGAGCAGGTAACTCACTAAAATTCCGGGAAAAAAGTTATTCAGCTTTCAACATTTATGAACGATAAATCCTACGCCCTTCAGGGGCGGGAGGATTTCACCTTTGAATTATATATTTCCAGGAGACAATGTCCATAAAGAACAGGTCATTATCCGCAGCGAATTTTCTAAAACTTCATGAGTATCCAGGGAAGGTATAGAGGATAATTTGATTACTCTTGATGCATTCAGGATGCATGAATTACAGAGTTTTTGGCAATACAGGAATCAGGGTTTCCGATCTTATCCTCGGAACATGGTATCTTCCAAACAGCGGTACTAAGGTTAAACCTCAGGTAGATAGAGAAACTTCCTTGAAACTCATAAGGAAGGCTTATGATCTTGGTATAAACTTCTTTGACACTGCTGATGTCTATCGAGGAGTGTATGACAGAGACAACATGAAAGGTAACTTCAAGACCGTCGGACTGTCGGAAAGGATCCTTGGAGAAGCCCTCAAGGGATACGACAGGGAAAGCTTTGTTATATCGACTAAAGTTATGGGGCGGACTGGTGCTCTGCAAAACGATCAAGGGCTAAACAGGAAACATGTAAGATCTGCAATAATCAAGAGTCTTGAAAGACTACAGATGGATTATGTAGACTTCTACCTTATGCACGCACCGGACAGGGTAACCGGAAAATATGCGTCTGCAAAAACAATGAACATGCTAATTGACGAAGGAAAAATCTTACACTACGGTCTTTCCAATTTTGAATCTCATGAGATTACAGAATTTCTCTCTCTTCATGGTGTTGAAAGACCCTTATTTATCCAGGATGAATTCAATCTAATCTACAGGGAGCAGGAAACTAGGAACATTGCGGTTGCGGAGAAAAATGGGATGGCATCAATGATATATAGTCCGCTTGCACAGGGCGTTCTTGCTGGAAGATATTTAACCAAGAAAAAAGATAAATCCCGTTCTGTCTACGAAAAGAATTTTTCAGCTAACAAAATGACGGAACAAAACATGGCGAACCTTGAGAAGCTGCGCCTTGTAGCCAAAGATTTAGGTGCTTCCATGTCAAATGTCGCGCTCGCCTGGCTTATAGGTAAGGGAAGAGCAATATTTCCAATAATCGGCAGCACGAATCTGGAGCAACTCGAAGAAAACGTAAAGGCTTCGGATCTAAGACTGAGCGCTGATGTTATGAAAGAACTGGATTCCACATTCTCAAAATAATTTAATCGTATCAAAGGAATCTTGGATGAGCAAAGATCTTCTGCTTACTTTGATAAGGCACGGTGAAACCGATGGAAATCAGGCCATGCGATGGCAGGGAGACACCGATGTCAATCTTAATGAAAATGGAAGGAGGCAGGTCATACAGGTCGCAGAGAGATTCAAGGCGATCGGATATGATCTGATAATGCATAGTGGAATGAGACGATCTTATGAATCTGCCCTTATTCTCGGTGAGGAACTTAAAATAGATTGGCTAAAGATGCTTACAGCTTTGCGTGACAGATCGCTCGGCGAAATTGAGGGGCTATCAACTGAGGAGATAGAGAGACTTTTTTCATTCAGGATGACCAATATACTAAACGAAAGAGTCGATCAAATACCTGGAGCAGAAACAATAGCACACCTCAGGTGGAGAGTAGGAACGACCAGGAATTATCTGTTGAAAAAATACGCCGGTAAAAGGGTGCTTGCGGTGAGCCATGGTGCATTCATTCGTATGTTTTTCAAAGAATTCATAGAAGATCCTCATAACATAAGGTTCACAAACTGCTCATTCTTTACTGTTCGCGTCGAGGATGATAAAACATTTCTCTTGGAAAAGTCAGTCGAGCATATCTAGGATTTTTTCCTGGCATGTGCGTCAACCCTTAGGGAACCTGAAATTCTTTCAACTGTGAAGGATGCAGAATACATCTTTTCAAGGACCTCAGGGACAAGGACCTCATCGGTTGATCCATATGCTACAACCTGTCCTGACCTTAGCATAAGTATATTGTCGCAGATTGATGCAAGTTTGTTGAGATCGTGCAGTATAACGATAACTGAACGCCCCGAATTCCGTATATCCATGATCTCCTGCATTACCC
>JAKATM010000026.1 GCA_021818765.1 Thermoplasmata archaeon
TCAAGATACTTTTCATGAACGGTTCAAGAATAAATGTAGAGGAAGCAGATTGCATAAATGCCAGAGAACGCGGAATGAAACTTCCAAACTACCTGTATATAAAATACCCGAATGCTGTCGATTTTGAAATTCCGGTTGGTTCGATAAAGGGTCCCATGGGGCACGCTGAAGTTGCTCCAGAGGCAGATGGTTCAAAGAAAACCAAGGATTTCTATATAGCAGTTGATGTTTTCAAATCGAGGGTTGAATACATGATCCGGCTTGTTGACAGGATGGAAGCTTTGTACGCAGGTATGATTCCAGCAATAGTAGACATTATAAGAGAAATCGGGAAAAATCTGAGAGAACTTTACAGGCGGCTTGTTGCGCTCAGAGCTTAGACAACCTGATCCCAGGCTTCGGCTCAAATCAAGAGTCGCCACGTCTTGCTTATGCAATTCATCCATTTTCCGATTTACGACTTGTGCTTTCCTTTGAAAAGCTCTTCATTAACCTTGTTTATTCACGGTGGTCTCATACTGTCCACTCGCTGTGTATGTGTGGTGTTACACGACTTTTCCACTCAAGGCCTTCGAGTCTTTTCGAGCTCATCATTCGCAGTTGCAAAAACAAGTTTAGGAATAGATTTTTTGTCTCGCATTGTCACTCGCTCATCGACAATTTAGGATAATATCAGGGGGTTTTCCTGCTCTGCTGTACCCCAAATTGCTCCCAGGGAAAACAACTCATGGTACTGTGACCTTACCTTTTTCAGACTGATAATAAGAACAGACAAGGTTACCATTGTGTACAAAATGTGCACACAAATTTTGCATATTGTCAAGGACACGTTTAAGTAATAAAATACAATTTCAAAACTATGTCATGTGGGCACATGAGTCAAAAGATGGGTAAAGAGCATGAACAGAAGAATATGACAGGTGAAGGTTCGCATGCTCTCGAGGTTTTAAACGACCGTTATGCTAAAGGAGAAATTAATAGGGAAGAATATAAAAGGATACGCGAAGACATAATGGCAGGTGATTAAAATGCTGGAGTACAGGAAGAGCACAAAACTTTCGTTTGAGGATGCGTGCGCCAGGGTTCCTGGAATCATTTCGAAAAATGGATTTGCGGTTCTGGCTGAGATAAAGACAAGCGATATTCTTAGATCAAAGGGCATTGACTATGCGAACCTGAGAACTTATGATATCTGCAATGCAGCTTATGCTGCCAAGGCACTTGCCTTTGATTCAAGAGTTGAAACAATTATACCATGCCATCTTGTAGTGAAAGGGAGCGGAGATCATAGTGAAGTATCAGTTCAATTGCCAAGCGAGATGTTCAATTCCCTCCACAAGGAAAAAACTCAGGAAATGGAGAATTTTCTTGACGGGATTGAAGCGAAGCTTAAGGGTATTGTAGACGTGATGGCAAATGAGTGACGCAGTGACTGAAGAAAACTGGATGAGCAAAGTATTATCTTCGCCCGTAATGAAAACAATGGCAGAAAATCTAAACGCATCCGCCATTGAAACAGATCCTAAGTCCACACCTTTATTCAATGCAATTATCCGATATCTTGGCAGTGAAGGTACGGTGATCGACATAGGTGCGGGTGTGGGTAGATTCGCAATCCCCCTGGCTCAGGAAGGCATGAACGTGACTGCCGTTGAACCAAGTGAGGAGATGCGTAGGCATTTGCTTGGATCTATGGAGCAGAATGGAATATCATCTCGAATAAACGTGATCCCGTCTCCATGGCCACTCGATGAAGATCTACACGCTGACGTAGCATTTTCATCGTTTGTCATTCAATTTTCGCCTGACCCGGTAAAATTTATTCGTGCCATGGAGAAATCGGCAAACAAGCGATGCATACTTGCGATACACGTTGATCAACCGCTTGGTTTCCTGAAAGACGTATGGAAAGTTTTTCACCCATCGGAAACTGCCCCTGCAATGCTAACTTTTTCGGAACTTTATCCAACGCTTTTGAATATGGGCATTATAGCCGATGCCACAATTATAGAGGAACAGTTTAATCCTCAAAGAATGATGAAGCCCGATAGGATGATCTCCATGCTTGTCGATCTTCTCAATATCAAAGACAGTCCACAGGATGTTAGTAAGCTGAAGGAAATTCTCGTGAAACACCAGCAAGAGGCTTCCCAAAAGCGTCTTTTCCGGACTGCAATTATCTCTTGGCAGCCAGGAAGGTGAATTTCATGGAAAAGGACAGGGGTAAAGAAAGTGACTCAAGCGGTATACGGGGTTTATCTATAGCCCTCGCAGTGATTGTCATTTTGGCGGTTCTAGTGTTTGCCACAATATCTATCGCTCTTCCCGCGGCACATAGTCATACCGATGGAAGCTCTGGTTACGGCAATAGTAACGGCGGATATGGTATGATGTCCGGTAACGGTGGGGTAAACTCAATATACACGATAAACAACACGTCTTTCAACAGGATAAATTCAGTGCCCTCAGATGTTCTTATTAACAGTACAACGAACACCGTAAACGTAACCTCAGGAATTGTGACATTGCCCATCGAGGCTGCCCCAACGTGGTATCCTCGACCCGGGGATTTCTGGCTCTCATATGGGTTGGTAAACCCGAACATATCTATCAAACAGGGAACTACGATTAATTTCATTTTCATAAACATGGATAACATTACGCACATGCCGGCCATAACAACCATTGGACCCCCCTACAGCTACATGTTCATGGGCTCCAGTACAATGGATACAGGCATGATGGGAGGTCAGTCCAATACCAACGGTGATTTGTATGCCGTCGGTCCAATGCTTTCCGGCACATCATCGCAGAACCAGAATGTAGGGTACGTTGCAACAAATCTCTCAGTAACCTTCAATAATCCCGGCAGTTACTGGTATGTATGTCTCGTACCTGGCCATGCCCAGATGGGCATGTATGGGGAGATCTCAGTTCACGACTGAGGAAAAAACTGGAGATGACGGCACATGAATTATGATATGACGAAAGGAAAACGCATGGGAAGTTCATCGAAGTTAGCCATTAACCTTATTATATTGGAATTCTTTCTTTTGTTCATCCAGTTTTTCATAGGGATGTGGATGAACCTCTTTGCAGTTTACCCGCAATTTGGAACATATCCATTTGGAATTATGCAAGGAATGATGCAAGTGATGTTTTCCGTACCTGAGCTCCCGGTTCACATGATGATCGGAATTCTTATTGGGCTGATATCACTGATGATTTTTTTCGTAATGGCAACAACTGGTGACCGCAGGTTTTCACTGCTAAGCGCCGGTGCGTCATTATCCATCCTTACTGCTGGTATCAGCGGCCTCGAATTCATGTTCTCCGATTTCAGCAACAATGTCTTCTCCTTCTTTATGTCCATAGGATTCATTTTTACCGTGGTCATTTACGCCTCAATTCTGTATCTCATTCCTAGCGGCAGATCATGGAGTAGCGGTGCGAGCGTACGCTGAAACTTTACAAAAGACCTCTGGAATTATTGCTTGCAGGGGTTTCTTTCCTGGTTCTTTATGACATTTATTTGGAAGACTTTCGGCTGGGGTTAGGCTCCAGCACGCTTGGTATCTTTTACAGAGAATTTGCACTAGGCGTCATACCGTTGGCACTCTATCTGTTCTTTTGGGGACGAAAACACCAATACAATGAGGAGGGCAAATACGTCGGTTTTTTAAGGCTTTCTTTTGGCTATTTATGGGTTCTTGACGCTTTTTTGCAGATGCAGCCTGGGATGAATGAGTACTTTGCGGCAACTGTAATTGCCCCTGGCGTGAGCGCAGGTGGAATAGCCGGCCATTTATCCGCTTCTGCACTCACGTTGTGGAACTTGCATCCGGTGTTTTTCGATGTAGCTGCCTCACTGATCCAGTTGTATATCGGTGTAATTCTACTTACACGGAACGGCGGAAAAGTGTTTCTTTTGACGCAAATTTTCGCTATATTGTGGGGAATACTTATCTGGTTATTCGGGGAAGGATTCGGTGGTGTATTCAGTTCAGGAACTTCTATCCTCTCAGGATTTCCCGGCTCAGTATTAATTTATGTCTACGCATCCTCAATACTTCTTCTGGCAGCAAAAGATGGCATCGGAAGGATACGCAGATCATCCCAAATTTTTGGTGCTCTAATTTTCATATCGGCGCTTCTTGTGCAATTGATGCCTTATAACGGTTATTTTTGGAGCATGTCTACAATATATATGCCGATGTCCTACCCGGGAATACTAGACTTTGCCAACAATTTCCAGTATTATCTCACTCATTCTTCAGTTTTTCCAGACGTCATAACTGTTTCACTTATCTTAATTTCCGCTGTCGGATGGTTACTGGGGAAATCTCTTGGCTATATTTCCTCCAGTGTCTTAGCAGCTTTTTCTTGGGTCATTTTCGAGGGCATGGGTTTCGTGGGAATACTGAGCACTGACCTAAACACTGGCCTTCCCTTGTTATTAATAAGTATTTTCTTCTACCTGCAAATGAAAATCTCGAATGACAGGCGAACATTGGTAGTTTAACGATCTTATAAAAGGCACAGATAGACAGAATGCATTTGCTGCAGTATTGCACTGGGTAGTACCAATAATGAGTATTCTCTGGAACTTTGGTCAAGTATAGACCGATTCACTGTAGATTTGGCTAAATCTGCACTCAAATTGAAGGATGGATTTCTTCGCCAAATATTCAGTCAGGAAATAATGAGCTTTAAAAGATTAAATCCACGGGCTCTGGTACTCTTTGCAATATCACTGTCAATAACAGACCCATGCGTTTTTTGCGTGTCATTATGCGCATTGTGGCACACTCAAAGATATTAGATTTGAATTTCGCAAAGAATTTGATGGGAGATCGAAACCCAATGCTACATAATCGGCCATATTTTAGTTATGTCCTGTGTAATCCCCTGAACGGCAAATTCAGCGGTATACAACAATGGCCTGAACCTAGTCATGACCACTATTCTCATCAATTAAGTTTCTTTTCAAAGGCTACGTTATCGGTATTCGGTCAAGGACAGGTGAGTAACTATCTCGATGAAAGGTTTTCCATTGTGCCTGTATACAGACTCAGTTTCTGCCCATTTCCAATCCGCTATTTGTTACGATTTCAATATTAAAGATCGAAACGGGCTGTTCGACATCCTGCATTACGGCGGTTCTCCTCATGACAATCTCTGAACGTTAGATTCCAGGTTCGTGCAATTATTCAATATTCTCAAGGATACTGATAACTTTCTCATCCAACTTGGAAACAGCCTGATCATTTCCCTGAAGGAAATGCCTGTTCTTGAGGTATTCCATTTTGTTGAAGTACGCTTTCACCCCTTCCTGGTTAGTAACAAGAATACGGGAAGGAAGATCGATTGCAAGCGTCGGTGAAGCCTTCATTAGAGCAGTGCCTCCTGCAGGGTTTCCAAATATAATAACAGATGCTGGAAACATTTCCAGTCCTGCGCCAGAAGCGGCCTTTGAATGGTCTATGACCGTGAATATGGTAAAACCGGAAGCCGTTAGTTTCGATTTTATTCTTTCTAGCACAACTTCAAATGGGATAGAGTAGCTCCGGGAATACAATCCCTCAGGTTTTTTTGTATCTGACATAGTATGTTATGAAACAATGGTATATAAAGCCCAAGAACTGCACCTGATCTATGGTATGCGGTCAGAAAAACATTTACACCTGATAAAAATACAATTATTTAGGTACCCTGAAGCAGGTGTTTCATTACTGCTCCAGCGAGAGAAACAGAGAGATGAAGGCAACAAGACCCACGGTATTTATTCCTAGAAGAAGAACAGCCAGATTTTCTCCAAATTTTGTTGAGAGATTGTAATATACGAACAACGAGACGGCTGACTGAACCAGAAAGAGGCTGGAGAAAGCAAGTATTCCAATGAGAGACCTGGCACGTACTTTCCTGTATGCAGGAACATAGAGAACCAGTATGGCGGCAAGAATGATCAGTTCAACCAGCAAGATGAATATGTTCAAAAACCAGAATATTCCCACTTTCTCACCTTCTCTCCCTTGAACGAATATCTTCAATTAGATTCCGATTTCTTGATAAGGCTGGAGACAAGAAATAAACTTTCCCATATTTTTCGCCTTCAGAAATAATTAGATCATTCTTCTCTAGGACTCCTATGTGATGCTCAACCGTCCTGTAGTTTACGCCCAGAGTTTTGCTTATCTGGTTGATGTTGGACGGTTCATTTCTTAAGACTTCAATGATTTTCATTCTCATTTCTCCTCCACGAGTTGCAACCAGCAACCACCAGAGCAACCTTCTGAACTCGTTTGCAAAGGCATCATCCTGCAAGACAAACATTCCAATAAGATAAAAAAATATTTAAAGATAGTCATAAAATTAAAGCTTGTTTAATGTGGTAGAGGAGAAATCCCTATTACGTTGAAAACCTCTCCGACTATCTGGTAATTATCGAGTCCTGTGGAAGGATCAAATCCCATGTTCACGTAGCTTATGGAATATGACACGTTGATATTTTTGTACGCGCTGGCATTGGCCGATTCCTGAACCACGAACTGGATCGTTGCTGAAACATTTCCAAAATTCCCATGGATATTTACCGTTGGGGGGCTTTCGGCGTAGAACCACACAGCACTCCACAGGCCGAAGAACTTGTTCCATACGGTTGAGATGTTCATGGTACCGTTATAATAACCTTTCAGCGTGCTATTTACCCAGTGAAGTTCCGCATTTGGAGCGTACTCTTGCATTACTGATGTATTGTTTTCTATGGCTATATTGTTCCAGTGTGAGAATGCAAGAGCAGTGACCGTGTTGATCTGTGTACTTTGCTGTTCATACGATACAAATCCCGAGCCAACTATGTGCCATGTCTCTGAAGTTATCATCCACTTGTTTCCCATGGACATGTAATTAAGCGTATAGCTTACGTTCAGGTATTGAACTTGCGCTGAATTTGTGACTGGCACGAGGACGAACTGGTTTTCCGAAGTCACATGTGCAGTGTTTCCACTAACCTGGGCCGATGGTGGCGATACGGTGTAAAACCAGACTGATGACCACAAGTTGAAAAACTTGGTCCACGTAGTTGTTATGTTCTGCACTCCATTGTAGCTGCCACTCAGGGGTCCGCCTACCCAGTGAAGTGTTGCGTTTGAAGCGTACTGTGGTTGCAGCAGCGAAACATTCTCGATTGCAATGTAGTTCCAATGGGCGTAGGCATCGCTGAGTACAACAGACTGCTGTTCTGCCTGCGATTGCGAGCTCAACGAACTCTTAGCACTTCCGTAGTCACTGTAGAGGAGGCCTACACCGCCTGCCAGTGCCACAGTGCTGGCTACAAATACCGCTATTAGCATTTTTAAGGTATCCATGAGAATATATCTATTAGTCGGATTTAGGAATATTTCAAAATTATATGCAAATCTTTTACAAGTCTCTTCAAATTTTGATTCAACAGAGCTATTCGGTATGGCAACTGTAATTACGTGTAAATTTATGGCAATATCTCCCAGAGTAATGTAATCGCATGGATAACGACATGGGATCAAAACCACTTCTTGAGATGCGCAATTTGGGGGCAGTATAAAAATATGTCTGGATTAAGATGCATCTGGCGATATGGCGTCAAAATCCTGTTAGGTTTTGATGCAGTTTTGATCTCATATGAAGTTCCCAGAATCCACTTTTCAGGGATTCTGTATGTAATGCTGATCCAGAAACATGGTGTGTAAATACTGGTGTATACTATACACTAGTAATGTCGTTCATAAGGAAGATCAAAAAAGGTGGCAAGATCTATTATCAGGAAGTGGAGAATAAGTGGATTAACGGAAAAACTGTGCAGAAGCACATAAGGTACGTAGGCACGGACAAGGACAAACCGGCAAGCGTTCCTCTAGATAGGGTTCATTTCGGATACATAGCGACAAGGCTCATGCAGGGTGATCTCTCTTCCAGCGAACTGTGCGACATGATCGAAAGGATGGGTACTCATGTAGATCAGAAAGATCTGGAGCGCATTGGCCTTTATTACGACTTCAAAAAAAACTCCTTTTCCCTTTCTCTTTACCGGAAAAGATCACAGGTGAATGGGAAACCTGCAGGGAATGCGGAAAAAGAATGACTGGATACCATACGTATCCAAGAACAACCAGAACACTATCCAGTACCCTGGACCTCAGGGTACACGTGAAAAGATGCAGTGATCATGGCGATTCCAACAGAGTTGTCACCTGAACTCCCTACTTTTACCACCACGATATATTCCCCAATGCGTCCAGGATATCCTTCTGTTTCTTTGTTCTTTCAAGATCCGTCAGATTGCCATATGCATCCTCAACCACCTGTACCTTTTCAAGCTCCAGGATCATCCTCTCCGTGGAATATCTATTCGACATGCCAGATGACAGCATGCCCTTCGTGAGGGCAGCCCTTATGATCAGCGAAATGAAGAATACGAACAGGATTCCCCTTATGGTCGATTCTGTCCGGCCTCTCATGGGAAATATGTCCAGATCAGTCTTCAGTATTCGGAATGCCTTCTCTATCCTGTCACGATCCCTGTATATGGTGAGGCATTCCAGTGCCGTGTAATCACCACTGTAGACAATTAGGAATCTACCCATTCGATTCTCTGCAGCTGAAATTGCATTGTTCCTTGCTTTTGTTATTATGTGGTTATTCTCGATCCTCCATGTGAAATATCTCCTGTAGGAGGATGCAATCGATTCTATTGACTCCTGTATATTCGATCTGACCTGAAGTTTCTCAATCATGTCTCTTTTCTCAGCAAGTCTCCGGTAGAAATCGGATCTCTCATCACCCTCCCTCCCGGGATCGTGGTAGAAATACCCATTCAGTGTGAGATCACCCATGTTGAATGAAACTTGTTTGCAGAATATTGGATCGTTCTCATACACAACAACATTATCAGCCCTGTCAACAGACCGTGATGCTGTTGCAAACACATTCTTCACAGCCTTTGATGCAAGTGATGCTGCTATGATGTACGAATCATCCCTCAGCAGTTTAAGATTCTCCTGTGAGAAAAAACCACGATCAAGTATGATCTCTATCTTCGGTATCATTTTCCGGATATTATCAACTGTTCTTTTCAGAGTTACAACATCAGGTATGCTGCCACTGTAAATCTCAAAGGAGATTGGAATTCGCCGGGATCGTTCCATAACCATGCTCATGTTTATCTGCTCAAGATCAGGGTGATCCTTTGCATGTCCGTATTCCAGTATCTCCACCGATGAATATGATGGCACTGATGTTATATCATACAGCAGAGAATTTCCGGGATTGAGTTTTGAAATCAGATCGGAGGAGAACTGTCTGTACAGATCGGAGAAACCGATCTTGTCCATGAGTTCCGATATTCTCTGTGATTTCAGATCCACTTTCATGGACCTGGAAAGTGATGTTCCCTCAAACCAGGTATCCATGGAAGATAGGGGTAGAGGTCGCACGATCTTTGATATTGCAATGGCAATGATCTCTCTTGATTCCTTCTCTGTCAGGTGTTTCTTCAGCATGTCACCGATACCAAGTGCATCAACAATGCTCATGAGGGGAATAAACGGCCCATGTATCAAACTCCTTCTTGGAAGAACACTCCTGATCTTCCTTATTTCTCCACTGTCCTTCTTTCCAATGTATCTGTAATGATAGCTGGTATTCTGTATCTTCGAGTTATAGTATGGTACTCTCTCATAGACGTATGTTTTTCCATTCACAATTTTCTCAATTGTCTGATTCTTCGATGTAATGGTGGGAAATACCACCATTACTAATAAACATTTTCTTTATTCATGGCCCAATGTCTCAGCCATAAATCAGTAATTAATGGTGGTAAAAATTCGGGAGTTCAGGTATCTATTGCGAAATTTGATAAAACGATTATTGTTTTCGCACCTACACCTTCGATGGTCCACTGCATTTTTAGCATTTAACATCTGCAGGTTGGAACCCCTGTTTCTCATGGGTACTGATCAAATCCATAGAGGTTCAGCCATTAACAAATCTGGTGAGAAAGACCAGCGAAAGCCATGTTTGGGTCGAGCCCATAATGAATGTCGGCAGATTTTTAGTTTCTCAACTGCTTAACTCCATTGTGGGTTCACAGATGATTATCTTGCAGGGAGGAGAGGATGTTAGGAAACGCACAAACGAAGATCTTTTTCGGAACATTGCAGCCATATCCACAATGAAGAGAATTCTTATAATCCCCTGGACCCAGGAATCTGACGAGAGGGAAATGGAATACCTGTATTTATTCAGGGGTTACTTCTCTGATTGCGGGTTTCAATCGACAGATTTCCTGAATAAGGGAGATAATGATTCACAAATTTCGGAGAAATTTGGCTCTACAGACGTAATCTATCTGCCGGGAGGAGATCCTGGCGTTCTGTATCGGGCGTTAAATTCCAGGTCCTTACAGGATAAACTCAGAGTTTTCAAAGGCACTATAATCGGGAATTCTGCGGGCGCGATAGTACTCTCCAGAGGTGGCATTGGTGACAGAAAATTCTATCCAGGCTTTGGTCTCGTAGGTTTTTTTATTAAAGTACATTTTAAGCTTGAAAAGGAAATACCTTTCGGGAATGAAAAGAGCGAAACAATAAGCATACCGGAAAACATGTGGATTGCTGTGTCTGGGAAATCATAAAGAAACCCGATCCTTTTCACGGTTTTTCTTCCCCCCCATTCTCCATCAAAGGCAGTCTCCTCCTGAACGAAACAAATTTTGTTCCCGAACGGGTATTCCATGTAGAATGATCTTTCTCCCCATGGCCTCTTTCCTATCTCATCTAATATTGTAGCTCTCAATAGCTGTGCTCTCCTAAAAATAAGATTGAGATTCTTGACTGAGAAATATATGTGGTCTGGATTTGGTGGGAGATCAAAATCATCATTATCCCTCCCTGGATCAAAGCAGGCAGGTATTGTACCGCCGCAGTTGAAATAATGCCTTCCGGAAAGAGGGGTCGACAAAGGAGAGGGCAATGGAATTGGCTGAAAAGGGTACAGACACAATCCTGAATAATTCACTGAATGGCAGTTCCTACAATAAGGACACCCTCAAAAAATTCTCTCAATTATATAAAAATAGATAAAATATCGGACAATGATCGCCATAGTTTTGGTAGCAAGGCTTAAATATTGGAAACACAGTTGTATAGCATGAAAAAAAAAGTCCTTGTGATGCTGGCGGCGGGAATCATGATCTTCCCGGTGCCTTTTAGCTCCATTTCGCTTGAAATTTCTCAGTCGAGCATCAACCGAACATCCAGTTTGACCTTGTTATTTGCATCGGCAAGGTCATCGTCGTCCAAACCAATGAGGTTGCCAATTTGTCCATATTGCGGAGGCGGTGGCGGAAGTTCTTCGCCATCGTCGGTCACTATAACGATTTACGTCTACGGAGGAAACGGGATGGTTGACATAGGTGGTACAGACTATGGCAATGGACAGGTCGCAACATTGAGTTCACCTCAATCTTACTCGCTTTCACCTAGATCTATCTCTCAAGGATTCAAATTTTTTCAGTGGGACTATACCGCCGGAACGGTTGGAAGCACTACCTCGGCTTCAACTACATTTTCTACAGACGGCTACTCCGGTTCGCTGGCTCTGATCCTTAATTATTCGACTCCAGAAAACTGGGGAGGATTCATACTCTCTCAGGGAGTGACAGAGATGAGTGGAGTGTTTCAAGTCCCGGTAACAACAGGCTATACAACTTCGGGCTATAACCTTGATATAACCGCCATTTGGGTGGGAATTGGCGGAGTATATTCCTCATCCTTGTGGCAGGCGGGTGTAAATGTTGAGGTAACGCCGGCCGGAAACGAGGTTGTCCTCCCGTGGTACGAAGATTATCCGTTAAATGCACAGATTTTCATACAGGATTTCACTATAAATCCGGGAGATTTCGTTAATGTACAGGTATCATTCTCTAACGGCGTAAGCACCTTTACGATAGTTGATCAGACAACGGGGCAGAGTGATTCTGGAAGCATGTCGTTTACTCCGAATACAAGCACCGGGGAATGGACTGTAGAACAAATAGGGTCGTACGCATTAGCTCCATTTTCAACAATCACCTGGTCGGACCTGAATTACAATCTGGCCAACCCCATAGCAGCGAACATGGTCTCTACAGGTGGTACCACCCCTCAGCCGCAATACGTTTTTCCGGCTTACATAACCAACCCGAATTATTTCTCAGTAAACTACGTGGGGCCAACGTAAATGTCGTATTATGCAAAAGTGGAGACAATGACATTTACCATCAAGAAACGCAGGAACATCCACTTTTACATGATTTCGTTGCTATTGGGATTGTTTTTTGTGGTGCTGGCAAGAACTCTGCTGTTCATGGAGTACCCCCAACCAGAAATTCTCATCCAATCCGGGATTTATCCTTATTTTCTGCAAGATCATTACCTCTACACATTCATCGATTCAGTGATATACATATTGCTTTTCATTAGCATAGTACTCCTTACAGTGTATGCCCTGTTTCTTCTCAGAAGAGGCGAATTAAACTCAGATTTTGGGTTGTTTATTCCCCCAATCCTCTCTCTGGTCGCCCTGTGCACTATTTCTTCCCTGCTCGTTTTTATTCCTAGTCTTACGACAATCTCTGAGTATTCTGTCTGGGAACCAGCTCTGGTGAATCCAATCATTAGCGTACCAATGTTGTTTTGGACGCTACCACACATAACGTATCCATTTTACGATTATAACCAGCTTGGTCTGCCAGGCATATTATTGATTCTGAATGATATCTCCGCTCTTCTTTTTGTGTGCACCTTAGTCTATTCGTTTTACAGGCTCGGAATGAGCGTCAATGCACGACAATTGGAATCGAAAAAAAAGTGAAAGAGGACATTCTTCCGATAAATATCTGGGTTAATTACCTACATGAGACGAAGAGGAGCTTTAGGGTCAAATCCTACGATCCGGAGGAGGCCAGGAGGATACTTTAAGGCACCGTAGGCCCGACCATAGAGGACATGAGGAAGCATGCCATGGTCTACCTGGTCTTCACCACCGGGCTCAGGCGTGACGAGTTATGCAACCTCACAACCGGCAGGATACGTTCAGACCGCCTGACTGTGATCGGCAAGGGCGAGAAGGTTCGCGACGTTTACCTGCCACCGGAGACCACTGCCGTAATCGCGGAATACATGAGGCACAGGAATCACCAGGAGTCTGAGTTCGTTTTCACGACCAGGAAGGGCGGTATCACAAACAAGTACATGGGAAGCCTGGCATCCGACATTTCAAAAAGAACTGGTGTGAAATTCTCATGGTACAGCGCAAGGCACACGTATGCCAAGACGTGCATAAGACAGCATGTGGATCTCGAAAACCTGCGCCAGATGCTGGGTCACGAGAGACTTGACACCACCCAGATATATCTGAATGTTGACCAGACGGAGGCTCTGGAGGAAATGCGGATGAAGAAAGTCAAATTTTTTCTAAGGTTCAAATCCACTGAACCATGCAGTATTGCCGATGGACTGGCGGGGATTTGAACCCCGGGCCTCTTCCATGCCAAGGAAGCGATCTACCTCTGATCTACCAGCCCAGAAAAGCAAGACACCCATTAATAGGTAGTTTTAAAATTTTGTCATGGATTTGACATTTCAAATATTGTATTGCAAGGTTTTCTGCAATTTCGAATGAAACATACATTAAATATTTATATGAAAGTAAAGACTATTTGGTGCAACCGTGAGGGTATAGCGTGCATACAGAGAGTTCTAGCCATGGAAGAGAAAATGCGGAAAATATGGTGGTGGAGGATCACTACGAACTGATTCCGCACCTGGTATCAATAGATATATCTAGGAACCAGGATGGGGACCTGTTGTATCGCGTAATGGAACCAGAGATTTCCCAGGAATATCAGGATTTTACATCCAAACTGTATGACGAAATGCGCTATGTCATGCTTAGCAAACCCAAAACTATCATCGAAGCACGAAGTAGATCTGAAATATTCGAATACTACCTTAGAAATTATGAACCGGGCCTTAGGAAGGAAACCAGTGACAAAGTCCTGTACTATTTCCGGAGAGATAATGAAGGATACGGAGTAATAAACCCGATAATTCTTGACGAGAATATAGAAGATATATCTTGCGATGGGATAAACATCCCAATTTTTGTCTATCATAGAAAATATGGCACTTTAAGGACAAATTTAATTTTTACAGATACGGATCAGCTTAACTCATTTGTCATAAAACTTGCAAGCATTTGCGATCAGGGGGTCTCCATAAATGATCCTATCCTTGATGGGACTTCACCTGATGGTCACAGGGTCCAGGCGGTTTACGGAACAGAGATCTCACCGCGGGGATCTGCATTCACTATCCGGCTCTTCAGGAAGAATCCATTCACTGTCATAGACCTTGTGAAAAACGGGACAATAAGCAGCGAAATGGCAGTGTATCTCTGGTACATGGTTGAGAGCGGATCATCTGGAATTGCCGTAGGCCCACCGGCCGTGGGTAAAACCTCCCTTCTTAATGCATTGCTGATGTTTATGCCTGAGAATTCCAAAGTGTTCAGCATAGAAGAGACGAGAGAGCTGAATTTTATCCATGAAAACTGGATCGCCACTGTTGTTAGGGAGGGACGCATAGATCTCGGTCCGGACGAGGAAAACCTATCCAAGATCGACACGTTTGACCTTGTTCGTATAGCAATGAGGCAGAGACCTACATACATAGTTGTCGGAGAGGTCAGAGGAAGCGAGACCTATTCACTCTTCCAGGCAATGTCTACCGGCCATACTGTGTACTCCACACTTCATGCAGATTCCATGGACACTCTGATCAGCCGCTTAGAAAGCGAACCCATAAACGTTCCACGTGTTCTTGCAATCTACCTGAATGTGGTCATCATAATCAAGTTTGTTCGTATAAACAATCGACTGGTAAGGCGTGTCACAGAGATAGACGAAATAGAAGGGAAGGAGGAAGCTGGCAATGGGCTGATATACAACAAGGTCTTTGAGTATGATCCGTCCCGCAATGTCCACGAATACAACGGACAGAGCAATGTAATTACGAAGCTCGCTGCTCTAAGGAAATATTCATATGAAGATCTCCAGAATGATTTCAAAAAGAGGATAGATCTTATCAACCGGTTAGCGGAAAGAGGAGATTCGGGAATATCCGCCGTGAATCAGGCGATCCAGGATTTTGGAAACCATTTCCACAGCAAGAAAGGAGGGCGTTAGGATGGGAACAGGAATCAGGGAAAGGGTGAGTGCCTATAAAAACAGGATTGTGCGAGGAACTGCTAAATCTTCAAGGAATGAACTTTCCAGCACAAGGGCTGATCCAGTTCTCTCAACATCTCTCAAAATCTTTGGTAGCCTGTTCCGGAAACACACCTTGCTGTTGGGTCTAGATTCAGAATTAAAAAAATCAAAGATGGGAATGACCAGGGTTCAGTACCTGTCACTGGCTTCTTTCTATTCTATTTTCTTCATCCTGGCTGTGCTTGTTCTATCTGCACTAGTTTATGCTGTTTCCAGGTTTGATCCCGTTATAATATCTGCCGGGGCATTTCTTGCAATACTGCTGTGGGGCGTTGGCTTGATCTATTATCCCACAACAGTCTCGCACACCAGGAAGAGGGATATTGACGCAAAACTGCCGATGGCTATCGGGTACATTTCGGCAATGGCTTCCGCAGACATTCCCA
>JAKATM010000159.1 GCA_021818765.1 Thermoplasmata archaeon
AGATCAGGTTCTGCGAATTCAAGACCCCTGTTCCGCAATTGAACCATCAATTCCTTTAAAAGGAACCTTCTAAAATCTTCCACGGCTATATGTATTAATCGCAGTATATAAACATTATCGGATTCTAACCGTTTCCGGCGGTACCTGCTGCAGTGGACTTGAAACCTTGTTTGGGCAGACTATGACTTCACAGACCTTGCAAAGATAACTGGGAGAATCGAGATCGGGCCTAGTAACGCGTATCTTAAGCACTCCCTTGATGTTTGCAAGTTCTTCTATTTCATGATCCTGCAATGGGTTGCGGATTATGATCCTTATGAAGCTCTTCCTCTTTCCATCAGTTTTCGAAAGCATTTCTGTTAGACTTATGGATTTACTGCATATGAAATTGCTAAATTCTGTAAAAACCTTCTGGAATAGGCCATTCGCAACGTCTATCTCAATTACCTCGTTGCCTATCAGAGGGGCAATCTGGGTACAGTCCACCTCTGAGTAAACATTTGCCATAACTTTAGAGATGACATGATTTGACTCTATCTGCCTGATTGTTTCGTACACAGTTCTCCTGTTTACATTGAAAGCCTTGGCAATCTCTGTTGTCGGAATTTCTATAGAACCTATCCAGAACCTGCCTGCACGTACCGAGATCCCCATGTTGAAAAGTCCCTCCACGATCTTCCTCCGGGACGGACTATCCCTGAACACGTTCTCAATCAGGATCAGCATTTCTAAACTTCATTAAGCTCATTTTATTTTCATATAAAAAGATGAGTGGTGACATACAACTCATGGCGCGTGTATTTTATGCAGCTTCCTTGCAAACGCTACTTGATATAGGACAGAGCTAGCGAAAATATAACTATCTGTTAAAAATGATCGAGCGGGAATATTGGAAAACAATTTTGAGTTGAGGAGCTACCAGGGTGAAATAATCTCTTTTATCACTGAGTCCCTGAAGAGTAACATTGGAGTTGCAATTGAATCCCCAACCGGATCCGGAAAAACGCTCATGGGCCTCCATGGCGCATTGAAATATGCTACTGAAAACGGAAAAAAAATATTGTATCTTACCCGCACAAACTCCCAGCAGGAACAGGTAATAAGGGAGTTAAGGCGGATAGCGACTGGCCTGAAAATACATGCCATGCCCATGCAGGGGCGTCACAATCTCTGCCTGCTGTACCGTGAGGTCGAGGGTCATCAGGAATTCAGCTCAGAATCCCTTTCAAGGTTCTGCAGATTGCGGAAAAAGAAGGTGCTTGAAGGCGATACAGACGCATGCAAGTATTATAACTACGATGTCTGGTCCGATGAGACAAAGAACTACATATTCTCCACAATTCCATTTGCTGAAGAGTTCCTCGAATACGGATCCGACAATGTAATCTGTCCATACGAATCACTCAAGAGGGCACTTCCAGAAGCGGATGTTGTCCTCGCTCCATATGCGAGTTTCCTCAACCCTGCTATTGGTGAAAGATTTCTTCAGCACTGGGGGGTTTCACGTGATGATCTTGTCCTGATACTGGATGAGGCGCATAATTTGCCCGATCTTGCAAGGGATATGTCCTCTTTTGACATATCGATCAGGCAGATCAACTATGCAGAGAAAGAGGCAAGTGACCAGGGTGACTTTCTGCTTTACCAGAAATACAAGTCGTCAGATGTTCTGGAAATGACAAGATCAGCCATTATTTCCCTGGTTAACGAAAAGATCGGGGAAAACGACGAGGTGAGGATAAGCTTTCATGACCTCCTGGAGACGATCATGGTGCAGAACAGGATTTCCTCCCAGCTTTTCCATGACCTTGTCAACTACATGGAACTTTTTGGTGAATCCATTGCAGAGAAGAGGGAAAGGGAAGGGAAAGTACCAAGATCCAGCGTAATGAGTGTTGCCATCGCGCTGATGAAATGGGAAATGATAAATGAGAACACATACGTGGCTATTCTTTCCAGGGATGGAGAAGGCTCTGTGTCCGCATTCTGCCTTGATCCATCGCAGCTTCTGGCACCACTGCAGCAATCGAAGACCATTCACATGTCCGGTACGCTTTCTCCGATCAGCGTCTACCTGGATCTTATAGGCTTCAGCGGAATTCCGCACAAGAAGATAAGCGAAATATTTCCGGCCGAGCGAAGAAAGGTGATCTACTTCAACGGAGTTACGACAAAATTTGATGCGTTCAACGAGGCCGAAGCGTCCAAGATGCATGACCTCATAGAAGGCATAATTTCCAGAACAAACAGGGGAACGATTGTCTTCTTTCCATCTTACAGTGCAATGAAGAAGGTATTCGGCGTGGGCTTTTCATTTCCAGTCCTGATGGAAGAAAGAGAACTTTCCCAGGCGGACGTTTTTGCCTTGGTGGGAAAATTCAGGAAGACCAGGCGGCCCCTGCTGGCCGTTTCTGGAGGCAGGTTATCCGAAGGACTTAATTTTCCGGGAAACCAGCTGGAAGTAGTCATAGTCGCAGGTATTCCCTATCCTCGTCCAGATGCAAAAAACCGGGCACTGCATGACTATTATGAAGCCAGGAACGGCAAGGGATGGGAATATTCGGTCAAGTATCCGACATCTGTAAAGATCAGGCAGGAAATAGGCAGGCTCATCAGGAGCTCTTCGGATATAGGGATAGCGATTATACTGGATAAGCGGGCTTCCTATTTCAGGAAGGAAATACCAGGAATGACACTTGCAGAAGATCCTGTATCGGAAGGCGAAAATTTCTTCATCAACTTTTCTGATTCGGCGCATAACGATGAGCCTTGACTACAAACGTTATAATTGACTTTGACATCCTCAGAAAATGGAATCCCACATAGGTTCTGCGATCAGTTCACTAAAGGCAAAGATAAATGCAGCCTACGTGGGAAAATGGGTTTTCATAGGAAGTCTCATTGGGGTAATAGCTGGAATCGGTGCAATAATTCTCTATACTCTGATCAACGTGTTCAACAACCTGATACTAGTAGGAATCACCGGATTTACTGTACCCCATACATATGGGCCAGTTACCTATGTTTTAAGCCTATCACTTACGCAAAGGCTCCTAATACCGGTTTCAACAGTGCTGGGAGGGCTGCTTGCCGGCTTTATAGTTTACAGATTTGCACCTGAAGCAGAGGGACATGGAACAGATGCAGCAATTGATGCCTTTCATAACAAGGAAGG
>JAKATM010000160.1 GCA_021818765.1 Thermoplasmata archaeon
CGATCTCACCACCGTTTATGAACCTGTTGTAGCCGAGGTGAGAAGGTATGTGAAGGAACATTCATCTTCCATCCTGAGTGACTTCTATGTTTCGCATATCGGTGATGATATCCAGATCACCATGATACACGACCGTGGAATCGACAACGAGGAGGTCCATAAGATTGCCTGGGATGCCTTTAAGGCCGGTACTGCTGTTGCCAAGTCGGTTGGATTATATGGTGCGGGGCAGGACCTTCTAAAAGACGCATTTTCCGGTAACATCAAGGGCATGGGCCCTGGAGTTGCGGAAATGGAGATCACGCCGAGGAAGAGCGAGCCTTTTCTCGTTTACATGATGGATAAGACTGAGCCAGGATCCTTCAATTATCCCATTTACAAGATGTTTGCCGATCCATTCAATACGCCTGGGCTGGTAATAGACCCGAACATGCACGAAGGTTTCACCTTCGAGATTTGGGACATTATTGCAGGTAAAAAAATAGAACTTTCAACGCCCGAAAGCTTGTATGATATACTAGCAATGATAGGCTCGAAGAGCAAATACGTGATAAAACGTGTCTACACTAAGAGCACCCATGAAAAGTTGCCTGACGAAAATGTCGCCGTTATCACTACCGACAAACTCTCATTCATTGCTGGTGAATATGTTGGTAAAGATGACCCTGCTGCTGTTGTAAGAATACAGTCGGGCCTCCCGGCTTCAGGAGAGGCGATGGAGGCATTCAGTTATCCTTTCCTTGTCTCAGGATGGATGCGGGGATCTTTCAACGGTCCGTTAATGCCGGTCGGCATGAAGGACTCCAAGATGACAAGGTTTGATGGCCCTCCAAGGGTGGTTTGCCTTGGTTTTGTCCTGAAAGATGGCAAGTTGACTGGCCCAGTAGACATGTTTGATGATCCTGCTTTTGATGGGGCCAGGATGAAAGCCACCGAAATTGCGGACTATGTGAGGAGAATGGGGCCATTTGAACCTCACAGGCTACCGGATGACGACATGGAATATACTACACTGCCGAAGGTGCTCGACAAGCTCAAGGACCGCTTCGAAACTGTTGAGTCATCTATAAAAAAGAAGAAAAACCTGATATCCACAAAAGACACAGACTGAGCATTTTTCCCCTGCCTGGTCCGTTGTCGCTAATATTTCAATGCCGAACGATACGAGGCTTTGATCCCCTGAAACTGTTCTTATTGCTAGACTGGGTATCTGGTACAGTGCATGATTCCTCTGACCTGTTGTAGAGAAGGCGAGCCTGTCCGGCTAGTCCCCATAGCTGCTTGGGGAATAAACCATATGTATATGAATAACCGCGGACGCAGGTCCTGACGCATTTGTTGCATGATTCGGACGATTTCACGTATGACCAGAAACCTTCGCTCTTGAAGTACTGCTCGAACGATCCTTTCCTCAGGTCATAGGCATAAGTATAGTCGCAGTTGTAAACCTGCTTGTTTGGTGTTACGTATAGAAACATCTTCGAAAATTCGCATTTCCAGGGTTTACTGTTAACAAAGTCCTCGAGAACATCCTCGGTCTCTAGCAGAGGAAATCCCTCCCTCTTAAGTTCTAGAAGGGTTCTGTAGAATTCCTTCAGTTTCTCTGAATCAAGGCCCACATCAAAATTAGGTGTGGTTTCTGTTGTCGTCTGGCCAAAGTCCATTGATTGCTCAACGGAATTGAATGATATCCCTACTCCCAGATCTGAAGCCAGTTCCGCCATCCTTCTCATGGAGTTCCAGTTCAGGGTGCTTATTGTAGTTACAAGTGCCACCTTTGTCCGGCCAATCTTTTTCAATTCATAGATTCCACGGATTACTTCACCAAATGTGTTGGGCCTGCCTCGTATCACATCATCGTAATCGTTGTAATAGTCAAGCGAAACGAATGCAAAATCCAGATTTTTCAATTGCGCAGCCTTCTGCTGAAGAAGCGACCCGTTAGTATTCATCACGGTAATGAACCCCTTGTTCTTGGCATAGTCTGTTATCTCTGCTATATCCTGCCTTATCAGCGGTTCGCCACCAAACATATAGTATCCGCGCATGCCCGCGTCATAAGCCTCGTCAAGCATCTGGAACACTTCCTCAGTCTTCATGTCCTCTTTCATTCGGGATATATTTTTCCAATAGGTGCAGGTTTTGCATCTAGAATTGCAACCAAAGGTCATTGCGTGAGCAAGGAAGAATGGGCGATGAGTGAAAAACCTGGACTTAAGCATTGAGTTCAATGCTCCAAGATACCTTTTCCAGTCGTCCGATTTGTCTTCTTGGTGGAGATTTCTAACATCTTGTTTTTGGATAGAACCGTACGATGACATAATAGACAAAATATCCGGGTGAATATCAACAAATAAGCTCACATATATGGTTTCTATGGGTGTAAAGGATCACGGGCGTTCCCCTGATCCGCTTTTTATTGAATTAAGTGGAGCAGAAGGTCAGCAATTATATGATATATCTGTTGTAAATTAACGGGAAATGTTCAGCCAGAATTAAATTCAAATCTAGCACGTTCACATACGTAGAGCCGAAGAAAAACAGCGTGTATTTAGTATTTTCCTTTATTATGCCCTCCAGATATGTCATGCTTATTCCTGTTACATTGTGGATCCTGGCCGCCTGGAAGGTGGCATTAAGGACGGTTATGTCGGGATCCAGGCCAGATGCGGAATCATTTCTGGGATGGAAGAAACCGCTGTAGTTGAAATCCTGTGCGATAAGCGATGATCCAATGGTCGTATTGTGGAAACTTATAAGCGAACCGTTTGCCTGGACTGGCATTGCAAGCTGTGCTATTCCTGTAACCACACCAGGGAACATTAGGCCGCATACAACAAGCGAGATTACAGCTATTCTAAGTGGAACAGTTAATGAATTTGATTTTTTCATGTCTAAATCACCCCGAAGTGAACGATTACGAATGCAATCGCTGCAATACCAACAAATGGCAATATAACACCACCCAGTCCATAGACAAAGACATTCTTGAGGAAAATCCTCATTGCGCTCTGCGGCTTGAATTCTGCTCCACGTAGCGCCAGCGGTATAAGGAATGGAATAATAAGTGCGTTGAATATAAGCGCAGAAAGCACTGCAACATGTGGAGAAAGATGCAGCAGGTTTAATTTGCTAAGGCTGGACAGGGCAACAGCGGTGAACATAAC
>JAKATM010000161.1 GCA_021818765.1 Thermoplasmata archaeon
AGGGGAGATACATGCTCTTATGGGACCCAATGGTGCAGGTAAAAGCACGCTGGGAAATGTCCTGATAGGCCATCCCAATTATGTTATAAACGGTGGTTCCATCCTTCTTGATGGAGTGGACATAACACACAAGACTCCTGAAGAAAGGGCACGAGCCGGGCTTTTCCTGGCGTTCCAGAGCCCAGTCTCGATTCCCGGCGTTAAGCTTTCTTCTTTTCTAAGGAGCGCTTACAACCAGCTTCATCCAAATGAGAAACTCACTATATCGCAGTTTTACGATAAGCTGAAAACACACATGAAAAACGTCGGCCTGGACGAATCATTCATATCCAGATCTGTCAACGACGGATTTTCTGGCGGCGAAAGAAAGAGGATAGAGATACTCCAGATGGTCATGCTCAGGCCAAAGATCGTAATTCTGGATGAGATCGATTCCGGGCTTGACGTTGATGCGCTCAAGCTTGTTGCCAGCGAGATAAAGGATTACTACAGCGAGCAGGTTGGTTTCCTGATTATAACACATTACCAGAGAATATTGAAGAGCATAGACCCCCAGTTTGTCCATGTGCTGATGGACGGGGTAGTTGTGAAGAACGGGGACAGGAATCTCGCTCTCAGGATAGAGGACGAGGGATACGATTGGATAAGGGCGTGAAGGTGTAAAAGATGGAAACAGAATACAGGAATGATGACGAACTCGAAAAGCTATTGAGCGATCTGAAAAATGTGAAGAGGGAAGACTTTGAATTTCATGATCCGGAAGCTTCAGATTATACGACAGGTAAGGGACTTAATAAGCAGGTGGTTGAGGAGATATCGGAAATAAAGAAGGAACCGGAATGGATGAAGAGACTGAGACTCCGGGCCCTGGAGATATTCAACTCCAAACCAATGCCAACCTGGGGGCCAGACCTCTCCGGAATCGATTGGGAGAACATAAGCTACTACAACCGGCCGGGAGAAACCAAGACAAATAACTGGGACGAAGTGCCCGATCAGATAAAGGACACTTTCTCTAAACTGGGCATACCTGAGATGGAGCAGAAGTACCTTGCCGGATCAGTTGCGCAATATGACAGCGAGGGCGTATACCACAATCTCAAGAAGGTATGGGAGGACAAGGGAGTCGTATTCATGGACCTAGATTCCGCAGTCAGGAACTATCCTGACCTTGTGAAGGACTATTTCTGCAGGGCTGTTCCTTTCACTGACAATAAATTCGCTGCCCTTAACGGTGCAGTATGGAGTGGAGGCTCTTTCCTGTACGTTCCCAAGGGTGTTCAGATAGACATGCCACTACAGACCTACTTCAGGATGAACGGAGAATCCACCGGGCAGTTCGAGCACACAATGGTGATTGCCGACGAGGGATCAAAGGTTCATTACATTGAGGGCTGCCTTCCTGCTGAGGAGCTTGTTAGCAAGGGAGATGACTTTGTTCCGATAAATTCCATAGGCCTGAAAGAAGACGTGATGACCCACACAGGTGAAAGTTCCGATGTAACATACAAATTTGTCCGCCCCTACAATGGGACCATGCTCACCATAACTCCGCTTTCAAGAGGGAACGAATTCAAGCTTACAGTAGAGCATCCCGTCCTTTCCATTAAAAGGGCGTCCGTGTCAACAGGAAGAAAGACAAGGAATGGCTGGAAGTCTGAAGTGTCCACTCAGAAACTACTTGGCGCTAAAGCTGATTTTGTGAGGGCAGAGGAGCTTGAGGAAGGTGATTTCATCGTTTACGTTGCTCCGACCTTGGTCAATGACGACGAATCCTTCGATGAAAGTATCCTGAAGATACTGGGTCTCTATGCTGCCGAGGGATCAATCAGCTACGACAAAGACATTGGTACTGATGTGCTTGCGTTCACCTTCGGGAAATCTGATAAGGAAAAGGCACTTGCAACCGAGCTGTATGATCTGATAAAATCCATGAATGAACAGGCGAACCTTGTCACGTCCGCAAAGGGCTATCATACCGTTGCATCTTATTCCAGGAAGCTGATCGAGCTTTGCAAAAACAATGTTGGTTGCGGGGCATCCGAGAAGAAATTCTCAAAGGCAGTAATGGAGCTCCCAAGCGCAAAACAGAAGCTCCTGATAGATTATTATCTCAAGGGGGACGGAAACGTCTACGTGAAGAAACCTTTCCATTCCACCATGGTGCGAGCCTCAACGGTCAGCAGGATCATGAGTCTGCAGCTGCAGGAAATGCTTGCCAGAAACGGGATATTTGCCAACATAACCGTGAGGAAAGGCGGAAAGGGTACTATACTTGGAAGAAACATTACAAGAAAGGATCAATACATTGTTCAGTACACTGTGGATAAGAAATATTCCGAAGTAAGAAGGTCCAAAAACATCTTCTATGTGCCTATCAAGAAGATATCCAGAGAGCCCTACAGTGATCTTGTGTACAATCTCGAGGTCAGCAAACAAAACACCTATCTTGTCAAGGGATTTGCGGTCCATAACTGCACCGCTCCAAGATATGATAAGAACTCTCTGCACAGTGCAATAGTCGAAATATACGTGAAGAAGAATGCCAAGGCCAGATACACAAGCGTACAGAACTGGTCAAAGAGCGTCTACAATATGCCGACAAAGCGTGCGTGGGTTGACGAAAACGCGCAGATGGAATGGGTTGGCGGATCACTGGGTTCAAAGGTAACAATGCTGTATCCTTCGTCATACCTCAGGGGAGCATATGCGTCTGCTTCCAACCTTAATGTCGCTCTTGCCGGGGCGGGTACCTATAAGGACACGGGAGCCAAAGCACTACACTTTGCACCTCATACAACCTCCAAGATCATAGCCAAAAGCATCAGCGTTGAGGATGGCAAGGCCATATACCGTGGCCTGCTGAGAATTAACAAGGGAGCCGAGTACGCGAAGAGCCATGTGCAGTGCGATGCCCTGCTGATTAACGACGAGTCTTCATCATACACTTACCCGCACGACGAAATATACGATCCAACCGCAACATTTGCCCATGAGGCAACTGTGGGAAGGATAGGCACCGAAGAGCTTACATACCTGCGATCCAGGGGACTGAGCGAGGAAGACGCAAGCTCAATGATAGTGCTGGGATTCCTTGACGATGTGATGAGGGAAATACCAATGGAATTTGCGGTTGAAATGAACAGGC
>JAKATM010000162.1 GCA_021818765.1 Thermoplasmata archaeon
AATCTCCGGAACAAACAAAGTGATTAGCCTGACATTTACTCCTGTGACATATGCCATATCATTTTCTGAAACTGGACTGGCGTCCGGAACCACTTGGGCTTTGGCAGTAGGCAACATTAAAGCATCTTCGTCTAACTCTACTGTTTCCTTCAACTTACCCAATGGAACATATAATTACACCATTCAACAAGTATCAGGATACCATGCAGTTACGGATACTGGATCATTCCAGGTGGATGCAGCAGGCAAAAGTATAAGCGTCATCTTCGAACAGAACTTGTATACTCTTATGGTAACTGAAACGGGCCTGCCCAGTGGAATAGCCTGGACAGTGAATGTTAGCGGAACACTAAAGACCACTACGGGCACATCGATTGACATTCTGCTTGCATCAGGAACTTATAATGTCAGTGTAACAGGTCCTTCCAGTTATAGCGGCACATTATCTGCCAAATCTGTTACTGTTGACGCCTCAAATGCAACGGTAAGCGTGGTCTTCACTAACACTACCGCGCACTCTAAAACATCAAATTCCGCTTCTATCTATGAAGGACTTGGGGTAGGGGCCATCGTCGGAGTGGTTGTCGGTATCCTTGGAACAATGATGTACACAGGAACCGGTATATTCAGGAAGTTCAAGAAGGGTAATGGCGGAACACAGTAGTCGTAAAAAAATTCATTGTATAAAATATATTTTTTCTTCCTATTATTTTCTATGGCCGCCCAAAAACGGCTGGTTTTTATTTGAATCCAGTAAATTCTGCATATCTTCATAATTGTATTACCTAAAGCATGTCATTTATGATCTCCTTATTTCCAGAATGCTCATTCTTTTCGGCTCATCTAACTTTTGTTAGCCTTACTCCTCTTTGCCAAGGAAATAATACAACGTTTATATTATTGTAATCCTCATTCTTTGACTTAATTTATCATGTTTGATTGCCATGTAATTACGCAATGCCGGCTCTTTGTTTATTGATAATTTGATGTAAAGAAAGGAGAGGGCTTAGTTGCCCACCGCTCCAAATATTTTCAGATTTCTGTTAAAACTTTACCAAGGGTTTTTACTGCAATATCTTGTCTGCAAAGCTGTTTGCAAGATCTACCAGTGATTTTCCATTCTTTTGAACAGACTGGAGCGCGGGCGGTGAGCTCAGGTAATCCTTCACATGTTCGTTGAGTCTCCTTGGGAAGCTTGGGATAGTGTTGTTCTCATAGAAAACTCCAGTCGGGATCTTCTTGTCCATTTCGAGCGCCTTAACGAATGCATGCTGGTAAATATCCTCAAAATGATCGATGTTGCTCTCATTCACTGTTGGATTCCATGACTTGTCGTCCTCAAGCTTGTATACCTTCTGCCTGTAGACTTCCATTGTGTTTATGTTATTGTAAGTTGGGCATGGTTGAAGCACGTCTATGAGAGAAGACCCATCGTGCATGATTGATCTCTTTACAATCTCTTTCAGTTGCTTTGTATCAAAGGAAAAGCCCCTGGCGACAAACGTATAACCGGATGCAAGTGCCAGCGCCACTGGATTGAGCTGTCCAAACACATTAGGCCTGGTCAGTGACTTTGTCTGCATTCCAAGTGCCATTGTGGGAGCAGCCTGTCCCTTTGTGAGACCGTACACCTGGTTATCAAAGAGTACGACTGTTATGCCTGTGTTCCTTCTACCTTCGGCTACAAAATGACCTGCACCTATGGAAAGAAGATCGCCATCGCCTCCTGTGAGCACGACTTTCAGGTTTGGGTTCGCTAGCTTCAACCCTGTCGCGAAAGGTATGCCCCTTCCGTGAAGCGTGTGCATCCCCGCAGCATTAATGTAATGTGGGGTCTTCCCTGAACAGCCGATTCCCGAAACCATTGCTAGGTTCTTGGGATCCAGGTTGAGTTCTGTAAATGCCTGCGTAAGTGCCGTCAGAATACCAAAATCTCCGCATCCTGGACACCAGTCAATTGCTACGTCAGTTCTAAAATTATGCGCCATTTTTCAACACCACTACTTTTTCCTTCTTTTCTATTATTCTTAGGGAGGCATCCATAACCTCATCCTCAGTCACATGCCGACCGTTGTATTTTAGAATGAGATTTTCTATATCGATGCCTGTATTCATCTTTATGACCTTGCATGCCTGAGCGGTCATGTTGCTCTCCACTCCAATTACCATCTTTGCCTTCTTCAGCACTTCAGAGACAAACTCTGAAGGGAAGGGTTCGAACATCTTGAGGTAGAGAAGATTTGCCTTAACGCCCTTCTTTCCAAGTGCGTCAATAACATCAAGGACAAGCCCTTTCTGGCTTCCCCATGTCATGAAAGTTACATCAGCGCTCGATGGACCGATGACAACTGCCCTTTCAGAAATGGGTATCTCTTTTTCCGATGTTTCTATCTTCAGGAACCTCTTCTCCATCTGCCTGTCCCTCATCCAAGTATCTTCAGTAACATGGCCTTTCTCGTCGTGCTCATCGCCGGTTAGCCAGAATATATCCTTGCCAAAGAACCCTATTGGAGAAATACCATTCTTTGTATCCAAAGTAAAGCGGGAAAATGCGTCTTTGCCATCCGCTTTGTCTGGTTCCTGTATCTTCAGGGAAGACCCATCGGGAATATCAACAAGCTCAGTCGTATTGGCAAGGTTCTTGTCAATGAGGTGAATAACAGGGAGCTGGTACCTCTGAGCATAGTTAATGGCACGAACGGAGTCTTCTATGCATTCCTTCACATCACCGGAAGAGATGACAATTCTTGGAAATTCGCCATGTCCGGTATGCAGCGCAAAAAGCAGATCAGACTGCCCGTTTCTGGTTGGTAGACCAGTACTTGGACCTCCTCTCTGATATAGTGTCACGACGAGTGGTATTTCATCCATTCCAGCAAAGGATATGGCCTCTGCCATAAGTGAAAAACCTGGTCCACTCGTAGCAGTAGCGCTTCTGGTTCCAGTCATGGCAGCACCTGATGCCATGTTTATAGCAGATATTTCGTCCTCTGCTTGCACAACTGTGACGCCGCCTGTTATAAGGTTGGTATTCTCTCCTTCCATCCACTTAAGTTCTTCATGCTCTTCCAGAATAGTACTTTCGTCGCTTGCAGGAGTTATAGGATAATAAGTCTGAAATCGCAACCCGCCAATA
>JAKATM010000163.1 GCA_021818765.1 Thermoplasmata archaeon
GATCTCCCATGGGCAAGGAAAGGATCCGGTTTCTCTCTGCATTTAGCTGAATAGATAGTTGAGATGAGCAGAGAAATGCATGTAGCGACAGTTGCAAAGATCGTTTTAATCCCCTCGGGAATATAGGGTAGGCGATAAATCAATAATAGCTTGCTGCACTACTCTATCGGTCAAATGCTGTCATAGCTTATGAAAGAAGAGAGATTTAGGGAGGCTAAAGATAACTTAACCAGTTCAGTAGCACTATGTAACGAACTGGGAGTTAGTTTTTTTGCAGCCCGTGATCTCTTTCTACTAGCAGCTGCGTATCATGGGAGTGAAAACCTAAATAAATCGGATCAGCCCTTAAACAAAGCGATGTAGATCTTCACCCAGGTTGGTGCAAAAATGTATGCATAAATGGTACTGTCTGGGAAGGAACTATTGAAGGCTTAGGCTCTATCTTACTTAGATAAGACAGTATCCCATTAAAAATATGACAAATCAAGTTGACTGATTACGAAAAATCACTCAAGCGAGTTTGAGTTCCTGTAACTTTGAAAGGATCTCCGTTCCATGCTCCTTCGGTGAAACCTTCTCGTAAACGTAAGCGATCTTTCCGCTGCGATCGATGATGTAAGTAACCCGCTTGTCAGTTGATCCATTAAGTGTACCATATGACTCAGAAATCTTCTTTTCCGAATCAGAAACAAGAGTGAATGTCAGGCCATACTTGTTGTGGAACTTCTTATGGGAACTGACCGTGTCGGTAGATACCCCTATGACCTTTATGCCCTTTTTCTCGAACAGCTCCGTGTTGTCCCTGAAATTGCATGCTTCTGCGGTGCATCCGGGGGTGTCGTCCTTAGGGTAAAAGTATAGAACAACTGGCTTTCCCTTGAAGCTTGACAGCTTAACCTTATTTCCGTCATGATCCTGAGCTTCAAAATCTGGTGCGGATGTTCCGGCTTTTAATAATTCTACCATGTTTATGACAACAATACCATGTTTATAGTATTTCTGTAATTATGGCAAAGACATCTTTATTGTCTTGGCAGCTTCACCGCTTTGATTCCGGATATCTGCATTATAATCAACAGAACTGATGGCGGTGGCGAGAAATCTTCCGCGTTCGTCTGCTATGAATACGTAGTCACCTTTTTTTATATCGAGTGACATGGAGAGAATGCCCTTTGCAAAGAGGTTTGCTCCATTCATAATGTGTGGAACAGCTCCCTGATCAACAACAATCTTCTTTTTCTCGGGTTTTACGATATTCAGGAAATCCGGGGTTGGTATGAACCTGTCCGTCCATATTCCGGCGAATACCCTTCCAAGGAAATAGAGGTTGCCGTTCTTGGTTTCCTCTACCTGCATCTTGTCTGAGTCCGCAAAAGGTAGCCCGATTTCATCCAGACTTGCAACCAGTGCTTTTATTTCCTTCTTAGAAAGATAATGCTTGCTCATTCAGTTCACGTACAATTTCATATGCAAAATTTTTTCGTTGATAGAGGGATCAGTGCAGTCTAGAATGCTCTTTATCTCCGATGCAATCTTCTCACCGAACATCATCTGTTCCGAGGTGAATCTCCACTTCTGGTTGCTACCACCCTGCAGTGCAATTACAAACGCATAGTAAATTGAATTGAACAGGCTTGAAAATCCTACCCTTTTCTCCCACTTCTTCAGCGTCTCTCCCTTACCGATAGAAAGATAGTCCTTTATCATGTCAATCAGCATGGAAGATTCCGCAGACCAGGGACTGACTGTAATGAGACTTGAAGCCTCTTCCTGATCTATCTTTATCTTCAGCATTTCTATCTGTCGGATAGGGTCTCCGGCTTGAGCCTTGATCTTGCTTTCATCAACGTCCGGGAAATAATCCTTCATTATCTGCACTCCGAACTTGGGCCATAATATTTCGAGAAGCTTTCTCTGGCTTTTGCTGTCAAGTGCAACTGGTCCCGTCAGCTTAAGGTAGCTGCTAAGTTTTTTTGCCTCCTCTTCGTCAAACAGTGCCTTAAGGAACTCCTCAGGATCTGCGTAAGCATACCCTCCAATAAGATATATGCCGCGGGAAAGGGCGGTCTTCTTCCTTGTTTCCTGTACTGTGTGCAGGAATGACTTAGCATCGGTCTGTCCTGAGAGATAACTTGTCAGGATTGGAAGCGGAACTTCCGCGTCTATTGACTCAAGGTATGGTACAGATATCCTGAAGAATTTCATGACGTCCGGTACAAGTATATGTCGCAGGAGTATTCGCATAAGATTGGTTTTGCTGTCCTGGAAAACATTTATTTTTGAAGTGTTCCCGATGTTTAGAACGAAGAGCTCACCGTTTTTGCCCAAAGTGAAGCCATCCTCGGTTGACAGGTCCTCGACTTTCTCAGTCTTAAAAACGTCAGCAAGAAACTCATCGCCGGGAAAATTTCCCTTGCAGCTTCCAATGTAATAGTTCCCTGAACTGTATACGAAGACCTTCTTCGTCTTCACAAGTGACGAGAAAGCAAGCATCTTCCAGGTCGTGTCATCAAAATTCTGCACTCCTCGCAGTAGCATGGGAGCGGTGTTGCCCCTCTTTGCGTAATCAAGATTGCCGTAAGCCGTTGCTATTACACCCATTATTGGTGCAGATTCTGATTCCATCACCTTATAAGTCTCTCCAATAGCACTCAGGAACTGGTCTGCGCTTCCGGAGAGTTTCCCAAGTGCAGGTCCTTGAGTACGCGTCAGCTTCTTCCTGTAGGAATCAAAAGGGCAGAGCATGGAAGAATCCATGCACTCGGGAACAAGCGATAGGACCTTATCCTGGTCAGAAAAAAAGGACTTGAGCTTCTCAATGAACTGCGCTTCTTTTTCCTTTGATCTGGTCTTTAATTTCATTTGACCTACTTTGTGTCAAGCATCCTTATGGCTTCTGCATTGACTGTAACTGGAATGGGAACGAGGGATTCTATCAACTGGACTGTAACCTCTTCCTTCGTCGGGTCGATCGCCATTATCTTTGCCCTCTCTCCCTTGAACGGGCCGTCGATAAGCTCCACGAGGGCACCAAGCTCCAGTCCCGTAACAGCGGGCTTTGGCTCAAGATAGTGTTCAATCTCCTCAATTGAGATTTC
>JAKATM010000164.1 GCA_021818765.1 Thermoplasmata archaeon
CGATCTACTGGAACATGGAAGAAATTTTTATAAAAAATGATATAAATCTTGAATTCGCTCGAGATGCATTTTCCAGATATGCCGTGGATGGTTATACCGTAATATCATTTTAAACAGTGATAGGTGATATAAATTATGGGCGAAGAAAATATTCCCATTTTTCATGTGCTTGATACAGAATCAAGCCATGGACGTTATTCAAAATCATCTAAAGAGATAAAATTTGATGATCTGGTCAAATTTCATGGACATGCCTGTGATGGGCTCTACAGGGGAAGTTATGCCCTTGCAGTTGCCTTTGCGGAGCTCTTTCCAAATGGAACTATTGACAGGACAGATCTCAGGGTTATATCCAGGAACAGTCCATGCCTGGGTGATGCTGCTACTTATCTGACGGGAGGACGCATCAGGTTTGGGACCCAAGATGTTGAAAACAGGCCAGGTGTGTGGTACATTATTCAGAGGATTGCAACCGGCGAAGCCGTCAGTGTATCAGAAGACGAGGGGTTCTTCCCAGAGGAAATTTCAAAAATAGAGGCTTCACTTCCTGAGCTCTCTGGAGATATACTTTCTGAAAAACTGGACAAGTTGAAAGAAATGCAGGACACCTGGATAAGAAAGGTCCTTCTAAATTCAAAACCAACAGAACATTATCATGTAAAAAGGGTAAAGTATACATGGAAAGAGGTGCAGTACAGCAATAAAGGAATTCGTACCGATATTATATTCAAGGATGTGATGTAACATTATGATGCAGCCCGGGAAAAAGCAGGATTCGGAACACATTGCCGAGGTAATGAAGGCGCTTGGAGATGAAAATCGGCTGCATATTCTCTCACTGCTGCAAAAGCAAGAGCTTTGCGTGTGTGAAATAACAGCATTGTGCCATCTATCACAATCGAATGTATCGCAGCATCTCGCAAAGTTAAGGACAACCGGTTTGGTGAAAGAAAGAAGAAACGCCCAGTGGATTTACTATTCTCTCAACAAGAACGGCTTTCCACTTATAATGCAAATTCTAAAACTGCTTCCTGAACAAGAGGAGGAGCATTCAGAATTACGAAATGTAAAAGATCATCTAGAATGCAAATCTTGAAGAAATAAAAAATTGGATATTTTATAAAGATCTGGAACTCAATGCTTGCCTATCTTGCCTAGACCCTTTAGCATATTGATAGCAACTGCAAGCCCAGCTTCCACTTCAGGATCTTTGAGTTCTCCGAGAAGACTAAAGGTTCCATGGATTCTGGGTTCCTTTGAAAGCTTCCCGGAAGAAATTCCATCAAGAAGCGAGACAAGGCCCTCAACTACTTGCGGGTCAGAAACCTTGGAGAGAATCTCGAGGATAGAATTGAGCATAGATGCTATACCGTTCAGCATATCCTCTGTCAGGACACTCCTCAGATTTGCGATTAGATATACCAGACCCTTGAGGGATTCTGTCATGCCCGTATCTTGAAGTGTTTTCACCCATTGCAAAGAGTCCGATACAGTGCTCAGGTTTTCCATGATGGATTCGAGTTGTGTCCTTGCAGCAGTCTCAGAGAATTTTTCATTCAACATTTCAGATATGTCGCTCTTCATTGTATCACCCCGTTCAAAACAGGCTTCGCAGTCATGTTCCAATATACGTTGTTATAGATCAGCTTGAGCCAGTAGAATGAGTAACTTTCTGGCATAAATACAGGCTTCTGGGTATAACTGGAAGTGATCATCGAAGCTGTCCCTAATCCCGTTATCATAAGTGCTCCTCCGCTTCCGTCATAGACTGATACTGGATTTTCCCCGTTAACTGATTGAACTATCCTATCTGAGACAACTATTGCTTCAGCATCTGCAACCGATCCAGCCTTTGAGACCTGGAGATTCGTGGAGTCCCCGATAGCATATGCATTTTCGTGCCCTTTGATGTTCAAAGTGAGGTTGTCCACGGTTACCCAACCCATTTTATCCCCTATTCCTGAATTTTGAATCAACTTGTTGCCTTTGTGAGGAGGAGTTATTATTGCAAGATCAAAAGCACTGCGTTTACCGTTCTGATCGACGAGTTCATGTTTCTCGACATCAACGGATTTCAGCTGGAAGCCAAGATTACTTTTAATGTCCTTCTTCGAAAACATATCTAGTGTTATATCAGAAATTCCCTTGTCCGGGAAAGTCATGGGCATTGGATACATGTACTCAATCTCAACCTTGTCACGGATTCCCCTCTTAGTGAAATAATCGTTAAGTAAAAACACAGCTTCCAGTGGTGCTGGAGTGCATTTGTACGGCATAGACGCAACGCCCACAACTATCTTTCCTGCGTTAAAGTGATTCAGAGCGTTCTTGAGTTCAATTGCGCCCTCCATGCTGTAAAAGTTGTGCGTGCCATCTTTTAGGCCAGGGACAGCTTCATAGTCGTATGATGCACCCGTTGCTATCACAATATAATCGTAAGAAATATTTTGTTTTTCAGTCGCTATGATCTGCTTATCAAGATCTATCCTGGTTGCATATTCTTCCACCAATGCAATCCCGTCTGCCAAAACCCTCTTTTCATTCTTGTAAGTGCTCTGAGGACTCATAAGGTCAAATACTATTTCCAAAAAACCAGGCTGATAATAGTGCTTTGTACTTCCTTCCACAAGTATCAACTTCACTTTGCCTTCCTTGATTTCACTCTTAAGCTTATAGGCCAAATGATTAGCCGCACTTACCCCGCCACTGCCTCCACCAACAATTGCTATTGTTTTCATCCTTATTGACAGAGAGTAAAACTTAATGAGTCATTCTAACAAAAAAGTATGTTATATATCGATTTTAACACAAAATCTGTGAGATATACTAAAATTGCTTTCGTTATGATGACTTAGAGCCCGGCGTCTACGAAGAGCTTACTCGAACATAATATTCCCGTAATAGAGGAGATAATTGAAATATCACCGGATCAAACATATAATTTAATCTTCAGAGTTCAGAATTCCAATTTGCGGGCGTTGCTTAAATTACTTAATCCTTAGAATTATAGACGAACTCTCTTTCTAGACAGACTGATGGAAGGCATAACCGGCAATTGAAAGACCTCATTAAATGTAAGCTTAAGACTCGCTTTTTC
>JAKATM010000027.1 GCA_021818765.1 Thermoplasmata archaeon
TATGGCATCAGGGATAAAAGCCCAGACGGATGGAGTTCAGGTAATGAAGTCACCCAATTGCTTTTCCACCTTCAAATGAAAGGGGAAGTCATGGTTTCGGGCCATTCTGGAAACCAGAATCTCTGGGACCTGACTGATAATTTTCTTCCTCAATCTGTAGAAAGAACTATTATCCCTGCAGATGAATTTGAAAAGACCACAGCCATTAGGGCAATGAGGGCGCTGGGAGTCTCTGCAGATTACGACATCTACCGCTATTTTGTCAGGGGGAGATATACCGATTTGAAGGGCACTCTTAAGAAATTAGTCGAAGATGGAAAGGCGGTGAAAGTTAAAATTGATGGTCAAAGCAAAAAAAAGGCATATTACATGCTATCAGAAGACATTAAGGCACTTGACTCAATCATCTCGGATAAATGGGAGCCCAGGTTAAGCCTGATTTCACCATTCGATAATATGATTACACTGAGAGATAGAACTCAAAAAATGTTCAATTTTAATTACATTCTCGAACAGTTTGTCCCAAAGGAGAAGAGAAGGTTTGGCACATATGTGCTTCCTATCCTGTGGGGCAGCAACCTTGTTGGGAGAATAAATGCCAAATTTGAAAAACAACAGAAGATTCTCGATATACACGGGGTGTTTGCAGAACCTGGATTTGAGAATGAGGCCATTATTGGGGACAGGCTTGCAGATAGAGTGGAAGATTTCGCAGATTTTTTGGGTGCGGAAAAAGTCAAATATGGTAAAATTAAGCCGGGACAGTGGAAAATTATTGAACATAGATCTCATCTTGACAAATATCTTCACTGAGTTATCCCGTAATATGAAGCATCTTCCCTTCATGTTTAAGTTCTGCTTTGTGAGATCCCCTATCGAGCATTGATTCCAGAGAGACAAAATTTATGAAGCTTCACTATTCTACAAGCACTGCAGACGTCCAACAGCACAAGCAACACGAATTTGATTTCATTCAAAGCTATTTTGAAGAATTACTTAACTCACTTTAGCATAATAAAAAATTATAATACTTAACTCGAATATTGCAAAAATGGGTGATTCTTATATCTTTGTTGAAAAAGAAGGTACTGAATATCGTCGAAAATTTTTAATGAATAATGATTGGCAAGTTATAAATTCATCTGAGGCGAAAGATAGGCCTGAAAGACATTCTTTGCCTGGCTACGATACAAGAGATTGGGACCATTGTCACATGCCTCAAACCCCTTTGGGCCTCCTTCAAAGTTCGGGAAAGGTTAGAGACCCATTCTTTGGCGACAACCTTCTGAAGCTTGATGGTATGGTCTATAAAACCAGAGGGCTTTTTTGCAATGAAGAAATGCCAGAATCGAGTCCTTATCGCAGTTCCTGGTACTTTAGAAAAGAATTCTACTTAGAAAAAATTGATCATTCGAAGAAGGTATGGCTTTGTTTTAACGGTATCAATTATTCAGCAAATCTATGGATAAACGGTAAGCTGTTTAAGAAAAAACATGAATTCAAGGGGACGTTCAGGAGATTTTCGTTTGATGTAACTGACAAAATAACATTTTCTGCGAAAAATGTGGTAGAATTGGAGATTTTTCCACCTTCACCCTTAGATCTAAGTATATCCTGGGCAGACTGGAATCCCTATCCACCGGATAAAAACATGGGAATTTGGCAGGATGTTTACCTATTGGTTACTGGGAATATACGGTTAGATAGTGCAGTCATATTTCCAACCCTTAGTGAGAGTATGGATGAAGCAACGTTGGAGGTCAGAGTTTTTGCCTCTAATGCTGGTTCGAGTCCAGTTAAGTTTTCCCTTCTGGCCAGAATCGAAGGGGCTGGTTGTCAGATTCGAATTGAAAAAGCCGTTACTTTGGACGCAAAAGAGCGAAAAGAGATAGTTCTAGATAAAACTGCATTTGATGATCTTATTCTTAAAGAACCGAGACTGTGGTGGCCATCACGGTTCGGAGAGCCATATCTCTATAAAATGAGGCTTTCGGCAATAGAGGACGATGGGATTTCAGATGTGGAGGATATAAATTTTGGTATTAATGAAATAAGATCGGAATTAAACGGGGAAGGAAACCTGCTTTTGAAAGTTAATAGAAAACCCGTACTTGTGCTGGGGGCAGAATGGACTCCCGACTTATTTTTAAGAAGAGACGATAAAAAATTAGAGGATCAAATTTTGCTTGCAAAAGACATAGGCTTAAACACTATCAGACTTGAAGGAAAGCTGGATAGTGACTGTTTATTTGATTTGACTGATCGGCACGGGATATTAGTAATTGCAGGATGGAACTGCGGTGATATATGGGAAAAATGGGATAAATGGACCAGTGATAATATTAATGTGGCCGTCGCATCTTTAGAGGATCAGCTCCTGAGACTTCGAATGCATCCTTCAGTCGCAATATGGATGAATGGAAGCGACTTTCACCCTCCTGCTGAAATTGAAAGCAAGTATCTTGACATAGAGAAAAGGGTTGGCTGGAACAAACCAATTGTGTCTTCTGCGACCTCAGCTACAAGTACCATTTCTGGGGCTACCGGTGTTAAAATGCCTGGCCCTTATGATTACGTACCACCACATTACTGGTACGAAGCTACCGAGATAGGGGGCGCGAAAGGATTCATAACCGAGACCTGCCCGGGCGCATCACTTCCTCTCTCGGAAGAAATTCGAAGATTTATTCCCGAAGATAAGCTTTGGCCGCCGAATACCGTTTGGGATCTCCATTGTGGTTTGAACGAGTTTCATGACATCTCAAGATTTAGGTACGTTATTGCAAACAGATTCGGGGAACCTGAGGGTTTAGAGGATTTCCTGTGGAAAAGTCAAGTAGCGATGTACGAAACCGAAAGGGCCATGTTTGAAGCATATGTCAGAAACAGGTATCATTCAACAGGCGTCATACATTGGATGCTGAATAGTTCATGGCCTAATTTCATTTGGCACTTATACTCATATTATCTTATTGGTAATTCTTCGTATTTCGCTGTTAAAAAGGCAGTTGAACGGTTGCATGTCCAGTTTTGTTATGATGACGATTCAGTTATAGTCGTGAATCGCACAAATACTAGGTACTCTAATTTAGAGGTTGAAGCAAAAATCATTACTACAGATTCTGCAACTGTTGATACGATTATATCGCATATAGATGTTAATAAGGATAGCAACGCAGAAGCTTTCAGAATAGACAGGAAAAAATATTTTGATGATGTTGTATTTGTAAATCTATTATTGAAGGACCGTTTTGGAGCCGTACTTTCCAGGAATATATATTGGTTAACAATGAATAACGATGTTCTTGACTATTCGAAGACACAGTTCTTCCATACCGCTGTTAAAGAATTTGCAGACTTCACTAAATTAACCACTTTAAAGCGAATAACCATCGATGCTTCATACGTTATAGAGAAGCAGGACAACTGGACCGCAATGTCGATTAATCTTAAGAACAACTCAAAAGGTTTGGGTCTCCTCACCAGGATCCGATTACTGAATAGAGAAAACTTAAAAGAGTTGAGCCCAGTTTATTATTCAGACAATTATATCACTTTATTACCTGGTGACCTTGTGACTATTACGGCTACATTCGAGACGGGGCTGATTTCTTCCGCTGGTGTTTCACTTGCTGTAGATGGGTTCAACGTAAATGAAATTCAGATGTGACTATATTTATGCCGTATAATGTAGAATTGTCATCTTTGCCTTATTTTACATTTTTTGTAAAGCCTTTAATCTACCGTGATAAAAATGCGGAGGGCCGGATTCGAACCGGCGGATTCCTACGAAAACAGATCTTGAGTCTGTCGCCTTTAACCTGGCTCGGCAACCTCCGCTCCTGTCCCGGATAATTTAGAATCTATTTTATCTTTTCAAGAAATCACAGAAGAATGAATGAAGGTTCCAATGTATTAGCTAAGCTGAAGATAGAGATGACTGAAAAGTCGGGGAATGTGTTTCTCAAGAGCTTTGAACCGGATAATCAAAACAGAATAAAAGCAAATAAGGTACAGGATGGGATAGAAATTACAATTTTAGAGGAAAAAATATCAACCATAGCCAACGTGATTGATGACCTGATAAGGTGTTTCGAAGTATTTGAAGAGATTGAGGAGAGGTAAGATTACTGCTCTTCCTGCTCCACTGCCAATCCAAGTTTTTCTGTCAGTTCCTTATACCTGTTTCTTATGGTTACCTCAGTAACCCCGGCTACCTCAGCAACACTTCTCTGGGTTCTCCGTTCACCGGTCAACAGGGAAGCAATGTAAATCGCTGCGGCGGCTACACCGGTTGGTCCTTTTCCGGATGTCAGGTCGTTATCCCTGGCGAGTTTCAGTATGTCGTTGGCCCTTTTCTTTGCTTCCGCACTCAATTTAAGTTTGCTGCAGAACCTGTTAACATAATCGTCAGGCTTTGATGGTATAATATTCAGCTTGAGATACCTGCTCATTATCCTGTATGTTCTTCCAATCTCCTTTTTCTTGACGCGAGTAACAGATGCGATCTCGTCCAATGTTCTTGGAACGTTTGTAAGTCTGCAGGCAGCATATATCGATCCTGCAACAACTCCCTCTATGCTTCGGCCCCTGATCATGTTCTGCTTTACTGCCTTTCTATAAATAACAGCTGCACTTTCCCTGACATCGTTTGGAATGCTCAGGTTGGAAGCCATCCTTTCAAGTTCCTGAAGAGCCTGGGATAGGTTCCTCTCGGCAGCATTTGAGACCTTGATCCTCTTCTGCCACTTCCTCAATCTGTATAATTGGGCCCTGTTTCTTGTTGGAATTGATTTGCCGTATGAGTCCTTGTTCTTCCAAGAAATATCCGTGGAGAGACCCTTGTCATGTATAGTGTATGTCATAGGAGACCCTGCACGTGCTCTCGATTGGCTCTGATCGGAATCGAATGCCCTCCATTCCGGGCCCTGATCTATATATGCATCATCTATAACAAGACCGCAGGAGTTGCATATAAGCTCGCCGCGTTCGTAATCCCTAATCAGCTGGACAGATCCGCACTCTGGACACTTCGTAATATTTTCAATGCCTTTCTTTTCCTTTTTTTCTTCTACCATTTTTTTTCACTCCCTTATAAATAGCTCAAGATTCAGAGCATCTTTAGTTCTCAACTTGACTATACCGTACGGTGACTTCATTGGACCGAGGATCCTTGTAATTTTTCCCACAACGTTCCCCCTATCATCTACAACCTTGGCGTAAAGGTCGCTTCTTTGGGCCCTGGTTACTATCTCGTCGCCTATAACAGATAGTCTTTCAACTTTCCTCATTTGCCCTACTGGATCGCAAAGTAAATATAAATAGTTTGCGTAAATCATAATAATAAATTTCAATATTCATATTAAAACGTTAATATTCGGATCTGTGCACTATATAGTGTTTCAGGGGAATATTAGACGGCATTTCAGAGATATTTTTCCGTAAGATTGCATCTATGGGCTTAGAAAAAGAAGTAAGAACATGCGGAGATATCGGTATATGCTTGCGGATGTCAAGTTACATGAAGTAGAGATACCTATCAGGGCCCTCAAAACTGCTTCTTTATATGAAATCAGAACTAATGGGTTCGTTGGCCTTGTGGATTCTGGCATGAATGGCTCATCAATCGACTCCCTGCACGCTTCTGGATTGGACGCCAGGGAGGTGGATGTGCTTATGCTTACTCACCTTCATGTTGATCATGTTGGAGGATCACTCGCAATTCAGCAGTTATCAGGGTGCAGGATTGCAATGGGAGAAAAAGACTACCGGATTCTTGTTGCGATTGCAGAAGATCCCGATGGTTTCAAGAAGCGGTACGTAAAGCGGGCAATTGAGAATGGCTTTCCATCTGGGCTCGAATCTTCAATGGCACAAGGACTTCCCTTCAGCAGTGAAGCGAGAAAGTTCCTGGACTTGGAAGTGGACACCCTTATCAATGATGATTCCTATTTAAATGATGAAATAAGCTACATGACTGTGCCCGGGCATTCACCCGGTTCCATTGCTTTCCTGATACGTGATCAGGGTCTCCTCTTTGCAGGAGATCACATTCTGCAGAGAATAACGCCCAATATAGGTGTATATGATGGCGATCAGGACATGCTTGGTGAATACTTGAAGAGCCTTGAAAAAGTCAAAGGAGAAAAGCTTAAAACATGCCTTCCCGGCCATGGGCATCCATTCGAAGGAATATCTGATCGGATAGAGGAGATCAAGAAGCATCATTCTTTGAGGCTCGACGAAATTGAGCATGTATGCAATGAGTGGTCAAGTGCATTTTCAGTGGCTTCCAGAATCACCTGGAACCGTGGAAGACAATTATCAGACATGAATGACATGGAGAGGAATTTTGCCTTTGGTGAAGCACTGTCGCATCTGATTCATCTCTCGTTGACCGGAAGAGTGAAGATGAAAAGCGCTGACGGAATAGTCAGGTTCAAACGACAATCTGATTAGTTATATCTACACAACCAGTTCCTTTCGATGCAAATGTTGCTTGTTCCTGATAGTCATGAAAAATAACGATAGAAACGGTTTTATATCACACATAATATCGTGCAGGATTACATTTAGAAATGGTGAGCTGATGGAACAAAAAGATGATAAAAAGGTTTCGAAAAGATGCCCGGAGTGCAGTTCTGAACATTTGGTCAGGGACTACGAGAGAGGAGAACTGATTTGTAATGACTGTGGAATGGTCCTGGAGGATTCCTTCATTGACCAGGGACCAGAGTGGAGAGCGTTTGATTCGGAGCAGGATGACAGGAGGGCCAGGACAGGCTCACCAATGACCTACCTGAGCCATGATAAGGGTCTGGCAACCGAAATATCCTGGTCAAACAAGGACTATTACGGGAAGAGGATTCCACATAAGAACAGAGCCCAGATCTATAGAGTGAGGAAATGGCACCAGAGAATCAGGGTAAGCAATGCTGCGGAAAGAAATCTTTCGCTTGCGCTGCAGATGCTTAATGATAATGGAGCGAAGCTTGGAATCCCAAAGGACATCAAGGAGACGGCCGCACTTGTCTACAGGAAAGCTGTTGAGAAGAACCTGATCAGGGGAAGGAGTATAGAGAGCATCGTCTGCGCCTCTATTTACGCTGCATGCAGAATGGTAAACTTGCCAAGAACACTGGATGAAATTTCAAAGGCGTCTGAAGTGAACAAGAAGAAGATTGGAAAGGCTTACAGACACCTGGCAAAAGAGCTTAGCCTGAACATCAAGCCCACTACGCCTTATTCTTACGTTGCCCAGTTCTGCAATAAACTTGACCTTGATAAACAGGCAATCATGATGAGCGAGGACATAGTAAGGAAATCAATTGAGCTTGGAATATCATCAGGTAAGGGGCCGACTGGTGTTGCTGCTGCTTCAATCTACATCGCATCCGTTGTCCTTAAGAAGCCGAGAACGCAGAAAGAGATTGCCAAGGTTTCTGGGGTGACAGAAGTAACTATCAGGAACAGGTATAAGGAGATCAGTAAATCGCTGGGCTTAGAAGAAGTTGAATGAGGGTTGACGTAATCGACAACGGGGGTCAATGGACTCACCGCGAGTGGAGGGTTCTGAGGAACCTCGGTGCCGAAAGCACGATACTCCCAAATACGATCGAGAGTTCCAGGTTGGATGGCTGTGACGGTATAGTTCTTTCTGGAGGTGCCCCCAGCATTAACTCTGAGTTGTCTAAGCTTGGCAATATTGCATCTTATATCGATGATCATTCTTTTCCGGTGCTGGGTATCTGCGTTGGTGCACAGTTCATAGCTCTTCATTTTGGCGGGCAAGTCGGCCCTGGAACTGTGCCAGAATACGGCAAAAATACCATAACGATATCTGAACACAATGATCTGTTCAAGGGAATTCCTGACACCCTGACCGTATGGGAAAACCATAATGACGAAGTGAAGGTTCTTCCAGACGATTTCATAATATCTGCAACATCTGATACATGCAGGATACAGGCTTTCCACCACAGGAAAAAACCTATCTGGGGAGTGCAGTTTCATCCGGAGGTCGACAACACGGAGCATGGCAAGGAAATGTTTTTGAACTTCCTTGAGGTATGTGGAAACAGGCAATAGTTGGAGAGATATACAAATGCTGGTCGAAGTTACTCAATTATTTGGAATAAAAGTATACAGCAATAAGGGAACATATATAGGAGACATAAACGACATAATCATAGATTTTGATCGTGGTTCCATTTATGGGGTTTACCTTGAACAGAGCAATGCAGATCTCGTTGAAAATGGTGCTGCTATATCGATACCCTTCAGGATGGTAAAATCGGTTGATGAAATTATGATACTGAAGAACTTCCCGGACAAAGTGAAGGTAAAATCAGGCTGAGGATCAATGCAGAAAATAGCCAACATTCTTCCCAGGGTCCATGTTGACGTAACCATATCGCTCGAATTGCGATACACCCTTTACCTCTGAGAACAGTGGCTCTATCTTGCCGGTATCTACGGTACCGTCAGGCTTTTCCACTTTATAATCGGACGAGCCAGAAGGGCTCCACTGCACAATTTTTACCTTTTTAAGATCATCGTGGGAGTTGTCAGAATACCTTATACCTGTCGGTGTTCGAATGACATTGCAAAGATCCTTGAGCCTAAATCTCTCATTTTCTTGAATGAAAACCCAATCCTTCCCGGGAATGAAAACGTCTGGATCGGTTCCCAGGTTATATGTCCTGTCGCCAAGGGCAGGATTCCCGGGGTGAAAAGGAGCGTTGCTTTTCAGGTCAATACCTCCTTGAATCTTGAGCTTGACAGGATTCGGGACAAACCAGAGTCTCCTTGCTCCGGGGTCTATAATCTCCCTGTTTATGGAGTTAAAGATTTCCCAGGAGAATTCTGAGTCTATTTCACGCATTCCTGATGCAACCCAGTATTTCCTGAAAGTCTCAGGCCTGTATCCCCTCATCTTCATGGTAAGAAGAGTGCCAAGCCTGATATCCGACCAACCGCTATAGGTTCCATCCCTGATGCCTTTCTTGATAATGCTCGTCTTTAGTATTGTTCCAGGTATATGTACAATACCATAGTGATAGTAGTTGGGTTTCTTCCATCCCATGTACTCGAATATATATGACTGCTTCTCCGTGTTGGTAAGATTATCCTTTCCTCTTATCACGTGCGTGAGGTCCAGGTAGTGATCGTCCACGGCAACGCTGAAATTCATCATAGGATATGCAAAATAGGTTTTTCCTGTTAGCGGATGTGTCTCTTCCTTAACCCTGAAGGCGATCCAGTCCCTTATTGAAGGATTCGGATGGTTCAGATCTGTCTTGACCACAGCTGAGACGGTCCCTTTGCTGAATTCACCTGAAATCATTTTCTCAAATTTATCCAGGTTTTCCTCTGGCGATCTCTCCCTGTGCGGACATGCCTCTGAGTGTAGCTTATAGTTCTTGAAAGCAGACTGTTCGCATTCGCATATATACATACTGCCTCTTTCTATCAACTTCTTTGCTTCTTTGTAATATATGCTCATTCTCTTTGACTGCACAACTATCTCATGCACCTTTACTTCCAGCCATTCCAGATCTTCGGGAATCAGCTTATAAGCATCAATGTCGATGTTAGCAGGATTCGTGTCCTCGATCCTTAGGAATAGCTTGCCTCCATACCTGCGAACGTACTCGTCGTTAAGTATGGCCATCCTGGAGTGACCGACATGCAATGGCCCCGACGGGGATGGTGCAAGTCTCATCCTGACTTCTCCAGTTACGCCGGAAAGATCTGGTAACCTGTGCTCCTGCACGTTCTTAACCTTGACTCCCAGCTCAGGCAGCTCAGAAAGGGCGTCTTGCATGACCTTTTTTGGATCAGTTGAGTTAACATCTCTGACAAGCGAACTGACAAGCGCAGATATCTCCTTTCCCTTCGACCTTGCTTCGGGATACTGGCCCATAATCTTGTTTATCACGGAGCCAAAATCGGCCTTTCCATCGTGCATGTAGGCATTTCTTAACACAATTTTCCTGATCTCTCGTTCATCCGGCAGCATTTGATCCACCCTTTACAAGTTCCAGCATGTAGTTTACCAGTTCATCTATTCCAGTACCAGTTGCAGCAGAGATCGCAAACGTTTCCTTTTTATCGTCAGATATGTCAAACTTTGACTGCACCCGGATCATCTTCTTCTTCATCGTTTCCTGGATTTCATTGAAAAGCCTTTCCTGTGCCTCGGGTTCGTAAATTGATTCCATGCTGTGGTCGAACAGGAATATTATGATCGAATCGATGTGTTTCAGGGCAAGTATTGCATTCAGTTCCATCGTGTTTCGATCGGCCATAGGTCTATCCAGTATCCCTGGAGTGTCGATAACCTGTATCCTTCTACCATCCCGGTCAAGATATCCAATGTATATGCTCTGGGTAGTGAAAGGATATGCCGCTATCCTTGGTGTGGCGGTCGTTATCCTTGACAAGAATGAGCTCTTCCCAACATTTGGCATACCTGCAATGATGAATGTTGGATCATCCTGTTCGATTTGTGGGACCTGCTTCATGAAATCCCTGCATCTGCCCAGAAAAGACAGGTCTGTGTCGAGATCGCCTATAAGAGAGGCGACTCTCCCATAATATTCGCGCATAAGCTTGTTCATCTCTGCTACCACAGGAATGTACTTCAACTGCCTGATCTTCTGTGTGCTGAACTCCTCGATCTTGCTTGCGGTGCGATCAAGCTTTGACAGGCTAATCCTGTACTGGTCCAGGTCGAACATCAGATCGAGCAGATTCCTGTAGAATGGGTGAAGCGTATCGTTTGAAGGGAATTTCTTCACCATTTTTCTGAGGTAAAACACCGTTGAACCCTCTATACTGGAGATACGGTCCTGTATTTCTTTCCTGATCCTCACTTCCTTGCGTGGCTGGTAAGGTTCCTCGACCTTGGAAGCCTTGGAAAAAGCCTTGTCTATTATTTCCTGAGATCTCAGGACAGTTGGAATTCTTGTAAACATCAGTTATCCGTTCATCCAGGCAGAACTATGCCTTTTCCTTAATGGCAGAATCAATTTTCTTTTCCAGATCTGGCTGCATTTCAAATACGTTGTGCGCGTATTTATAGTGTATTTTAATCCTGGGCATCAAATCCTTTCTCTCCTTTGCCTCATACTCGAAGGAACAGTCATAACCAAGATCCTTGCATTTGAACGTGAAAGTCATATACATGTATGCAAGGCTGATATAAAAGCGATTTCTTCCAGTGCAGGGAAATGAATTTAAATTTGAACATAATGACTCGAATATGTTAATAGATGACGAAAGGAATGTATCTTGCGGTGGTGACCCTTTCAATTTCCTGAAGAGCGTTCTGAAGGGCATATATATACAGCTTGACCAGGGACAGGACGCAAAGATCCTTGTCGCTAGGGAAAAGTATCCTTATGGCAAGGACATATTTGCCGCTCTCGCGTCAAATGCAAAACTGAACCTTCTCGACCTTGTAGTTGATGGTGATGATTTCAATATAATTGTTAGAAAGCCACTGAACTTGGGCAGCTAAAAAAACTAATATCTATAAAGGTTTTTAGTATATACCAAGGTTATCAACATGGAAAGTTACGATGCATCACAGATCCAGATATTGGAAGGCCTTAAGGCAGTACGAAAAGTCCCCGGTATGTACATCGGCTCTACCGATGCACGCGGCCTTCATCACATAGTTTACGAAGTTATTGACAACAGTATAGATGAGTCAGTTGCAGGTTTCTGCAAGAACATACTTATTCACATAATGAAGGACAATTCAATAGAGATAGAGGACGACGGCAGGGGGATACCTGTCGAGAATCATCCAAAGTATAACAGGCCAGCGCTTGAAATTGTTCTTACTGAACTTCACAGCGGTGCAAAATTTGACAAGAAAGTGTACAAGATAACCGGTGGGCTGCATGGCGTAGGGGTACATGTTGTGAACGCGCTTAGCAGTCTTTTAATAGCAGTCGTAAAAAGAAAGGATGGTTATTATTACGAGAAATTTGAGAAGGGCATCCCAACAGGCGGCCTCAAGAAGGTTGAACATGAGGACTGGGGTAAAACGGGTGACAGCGTAGTTGATTCTATCACGCCGGGCCTTGATCCCGGGCACGGGCTGATAGTACGATTCTACCCGGATCCAGAGATATTCGAGACCGTAGATTTTTCATACCAGGTCATCCTTGAGAGGATTAAGGAACTTGCCTTCCTCAATCCGCAGGTTGCCATATCAATAAGAGATGACAGGATAAACGCAAGCGAAGTCATGCACTTTGAAGGCGGATTGTCCCAGTTTGTGGAATATCTTGGTGAAGGTCATCAGTCAATTCTTAAGTCACCAATCTACAACATGGAGGAGACGGAGGATACTGTTGTGGAATTTGCCTTCCTGTACAATAACAGTACGTCGGAGATTATGCAGTCTTATGTGAACAATATAAGCACCGTCGAAGGTGGCACCCATGTGACCGGTTTCAGGGGCGGGCTCTCAAGGGCAATCCAGGATTATGCGAAGAACCATGATCTTGTGAAAGGTGTTGATTCCCTGGTCTCAGACGATGTAAGGGAGGGTCTGGTTGCCGTCCTTCATGTTAAAGTAATAGCTCCTCAGTTTGAAGGCCAGACAAAGTCAAAACTTGGAAATAGCGCTGTCAGGGGCATAGTGCAAAGCTCAACTGAAAAATACCTCAAGTCGTATTTTGAAAGCTACCCAAACGTTGCACAGGGCATAGTCCGGCGTGTAATAATGGCGGCTGCGGCGAGGGAAGCATCCAGAAATGCGAAGGAACTCGTCAGGAGAAAGTCTGCGCTTGAAAGCGGGAACCTGCCGGGAAAACTCGCGGACTGTTCATCTTCGGATCCAACTAAGGCCGAACTTTACATCGTTGAGGGTGAATCTGCGGGTGGTTCAGCAAAGCAGGCAAGAACAAGGGACTATCAGGCAATACTTCCATTGAGGGGAAAGATACTTAATGTTGAGAAGGCGGCTGACATCAAGACGCTTGCAAACGAAGAGATAAGGAACCTGATAACTGTCATGGGAACCAACATAAAGGACAGCCTGGATCTCAGCAAGCTAAGGTATGGAAAAATAATCATAATGACAGATGCAGATGTTGACGGAGCGCATATCAGGACACTTCTCCTGACATTCTTTTACAGATTTGCAAAGGAGATAATACAGAACGGAAACCTCTATATTGCGCAGCCTCCCCTATTCAGGGTGCAGAAGGGTTCAAAGATCGAATACGTTTATTCTGAGAAAGAGGTTGACGAAGTAATCAGGAAAATGGGTGCAAATTCTGTTGTACAGAGGTTCAAGGGTCTCGGAGAGATGAATCCTTCCCAGCTATGGGAGACAACGATGAACCCTGAAACCAGGAAACTTCTTCAGGTTACGATTGAAGATGCGGCTTATGCAGAACGCCTTCTCTCCATATTGATGGGAGAAAAGGTTGAGCCCAGGAAGAAGTTTATTGAAGAAAATGCAAAGACAGTTGAAAATATAGATGCGTGATTTTATGATACATTCAAAAAGCATTGAAGATGAGATTAGAGTTTCATACCTTGAATACGCAATGAGCGTGATTGTTAGCAGGGCAATTCCGGATGCAAGGGACGGACTCAAGCCCGTTCAGCGAAAGATAATTTACGCCATGGGGGAACTCGGCTTCAACCATGATAAGCCATACAAGAAATCCGCCAGGATAGTCGGCGAGACCATGGGTAAGTACCATCCGCATGGAGACATGGCGATTTATGATGCACTTGCAAGAATGGCACAGCCCTTTTCACTAAGATACCCGTTGATTGATGGCCAGGGTAACTTTGGATCCATAGATGGCGATTCACCGGCTGCGATGAGGTACACGGAAGCACGTCTTCTCGCTATAGCCGAAGACATGATACAGGACCTAGACAGGGAAACTGTTCCATTCAAGCTGAATTTCGACGGTTCCCTGCAGGAACCAGAGTATTTCCCTTCGAAGATACCGCAGCTTCTCATAAACGGATCTTCAGGAATAGCGGTTGGAATGGCTACAAGCCTTGTTCCCCATAATCTGACTGAAATATGCGATGCTGTCAAGGCAACTGTCAGCGATCCTGGGATTACCCTTGCCCGTATAATGGAAATTGTCAAAGGGCCGGATTTCCCTGGCGGTGGGCTGGTCTACAGGGACGAAGGCATGCTCAACGCATATCTCACCGGAAGAGGAAAGGTCAAGGTGAGGGGAGAAGTCGATCTTACCGAAGAGAAGAGAATCGTAATTACGAGCATTCCTTATGAGATGAACAAGGCAAGATACATTGAGAACCTTGCAGAGAAAGTAAAGAACGATCAAATCCAGGGCATAGTGGATATAAGAGATGAAAGTGACCGGGACGGAATAAGGGTCGTACTGAAGCTTAAGGATGAGTCATCAAAGAACCTCATATTAAACCAGTTGTATGAAATGACGGAACTTGAGAAGACCGTGAGCATTATCAACCTTGTGCTCGTGGATAACCAGCCCAAGACTGTAAACATAAAGCAATTAATTGAGATATTCATTGAACACAGGCTTAACATTATATTGAAGAGATCGGAATTCGATCTGAGGAAAAGCCGAGAGAGGGAGCATATACTCCTGGGCCTCTTTACGGCTGTATCGAATCTTGATAGAGTGATAGAAATAATAAGGTCAAGCCGCGAACCCAAGGATGCTAGATCCTTGCTGATGTCAGAGCTTACCCTTTCTGATGTCCAGGCGGATGCGATTCTGGACATGAGGCTTCAGCGTCTGACCGGACAGGAAGTAACAAAGATAAAGGAGGATCTTGACAATATCAGGAAGAAGATCGAAGAACTCCTGAAAATAGTCTCTGATGAAGGGGAAAGAAGAAAGATACTTGTAACCGAGATGAACGATCTCATCACAAAATATGGAGACGAAAGGAGGTCGAAGGTCATCGAGGGTGAAATAACAAGAAGATCGATGGAAGAACTGATACCAAAAGAGGACTGTGTTATTATAAGAT
>JAKATM010000165.1 GCA_021818765.1 Thermoplasmata archaeon
AAATGCAGAACCTAATCTGCCACCCCCGGAATACGATCTAAATATCCAGAGATAATTTTCAGCGATTGCAATTGATATTAATGGATAGATGAGCATTGTCGGCAGGCTGATTGTGAGGACAAGGGCCGGAGACTGGATGACGATTCCATCATAAAACAGGAGTGGAACACCGGCTGGCTGCTCATCGCTATATATCGAGAACATGAGAATATGGGAGGGTACGCCGGAATCCATTCGAATCAAGCTTGATACAACAATCATAAAGAAGAAAACAAATGAGGAGGCTGCAAGCAGTTTCATGGTGTCTTTGCCTGATCTGCGAACGTGCAGCGCAGCCAGAAGAGCAACAATCGCTGCCCATGGAACAAAAAGATAGGTGCCAAACAGAAGTACGCCGAGTGCGAAGTAAAATATGAAGACCGCATTTCCTGCGATCCTTGAAACACGTGGTGCCGGTATAAATATTAAGATTGGGGCAAGCAATAATGCAACCTCAAGCCCAACAAAAACGGATCCAGTACCGCTCCGGATAAAAGTGCCAGAGTAATTGGCAAAAACAAGGAAAATGGCAACTAGGCCGAAGAAGAGTGCCAGATATGATATATCTCGTTTTCGCAGGCCGTTCATATAACTACGAACCATATAGAAATCAGGAGTATGAGAAGGTAGAAGTTGGAGAATATGAAGGCACTCTTAAACTGTGCCGGAGCATAGTGCTTTCTACGTATCGCAAGCATGCGGTACGCAAGGTATGCATCCGATATTATTGCCATTATGTAGTAGACTATGCCCACATGGAAGATTGTACTTAGTTTGAAGATGATAAAAAATAGAGGAAGAAGGGAGAAAAGTATCAGTATGACGGTATTTACCATGATCCAGGTGTAACCTGCCTCTATTCCGACCACGGATGGCAGCATTGGTATATCGGCCTTTTTGTAATCATCACTCCTGTACGACGCCAGTGACCAGAAGTGAGTCGGGGTCCACATAAAGACCAGGGCAGCAATAAACAGTCCAGTTACCGATACGTTACCGCTGACTGCTGCCCAACCTGCAAGCGCAGGAAAGCTCCCCGCAACGCCCCCAATTACAATGTTCCATGTTGTTCTTCTCTTCAGTATCACGGTGTAAAGGACAAAATAGCTTAGGAAACCGAGGAAGATGAAAATAGATGTCAGATAATTTATTATGAAATATGATAGCAGCATTGATCCCAGCAAAAATATCAGGGCAATAGACGCAAGAATCTTCTTGTTTCCAGCGTTTAATATATCCTGCCGGTAGCTCGTGCGGTTCATCTTTCCGTCTATATCCATATCGTAGAGATTATTCAGTATACTGGCAGAAAAGGACGCCAGGGTGCCAGCTACTGCAAGAGGAATTAGGTATATAATTCGTGACAAAGCCAATGGATCTGAGAGAAAGCCAGTTACCGCTACAAGTACAACAAGAAGTGTTATTCCCCCTTTGGAAACCTGTATGAATTCAGAAAGTTTCATTGGTTGTGTTCGTCTCTGGTTTGAATGCCAAGCAAAGAGATATAGTTAACTGGGTCAGATACGGAGCTTGGCGTGTATGATATGGATGCATTTGAGGAAGAATTGGTTACGTTGACTATACCAACGGCCGTCGAAGGATGGTAAAGATCCCAGTAGGTATAGTTTCCAGTTGACAAGAAAAGATAGTATCCCTGTGAGGTTTTAGCAGATGAGTTGACAGATGCAACTGAGATTGATGTGCTTGAGTTCTCGCTGTTTCCAGGGTTAATTTCCAGTACATGTGTTAGGTTATCCTCGTCAATTAAGGTGAAATTGACAAGAGTTCCCTGCGAGATAGGTATGGTGGGATTGACTCCGCTGGACTGGCTGTAATTCCATCCGTTGAAATCAGCGTAGAGCGTTGTGTTTACCAGAGCAGTGTATATGTAAATTGTACCAAACCGGCTTGTGTTGTTGGAATTCCAGTAAACGTATTGACCTGTCTGGTTGAAGGGAATTGATACCTTACTCGTCTTGTTAGTCTCGTTTATAATCGTCGTATAGTTGGATGTATCTACCTTGGAACCGGGAGAAATCCTAAGAGCATATTTGCTTGAAGTAGTATCTTTTATCGTAAGGTTAAGTAGAGTGCTCGAAGGCAGGGCGATTGTTGGATACATGACGCCGTTTGCCGTAAGGTTGTTTTTCAGGAGGTCCAGTGTCTTGCTCGAATAGTTTGCATAATGAGCGGTTGGAACAGTAACATTGACTGTTGCGTTAACGTAGATCAGGCCTACCATTGTCTCTGGGTGGACGGTGCACCAGTAAGTGTATACACCGATTGTGTCAAAATAAGCCTTCGTGGTGGAAACATGTCCTGGAATTGTAGTGATCTGCGCTGTAGAGAGCAAAGTGTCCTGATATGACGTTTCTGAAGAACCCGGATTTATGGTCAATGTGTGTGGTTCCCCATCCTCTTCTATCACGGTGAAAGTAACAACAGTGTTATTGGCAATGTATAAGGTTGGATTTACGGTTCCATGGTTGTAGTCCCAACCATTTGCATCGGCATAAATCGTGATATTTTGATAGTGCTTGACGCCCTTTGACGGGATCGGTGGCAATGAAAATGATTTCACCGTGGGAGGGTTAAGCATCAATGTAAAACCGATTGCAACCATGATCAGAACTATCGCCACAAATACTACGCCTGCCTTGTTTCCTTCCATGATTATTTTCCTCCTGATACAGCGGGAACTTTATTCAGTTCAGCGCTTTGAGAATCTGTCGGACCAGTATTCCCTTGCTCGAATGCATTGTCCGTTGATGTCGACGGTGCCTTGAGCCAACTTACAGCGATATTATAAAGGAAGATGATCTGTGCGATCCCGATAATAACTCCGCCGATTATTGAGGCATCCTGGTATCCCTGGAAGAAGCCGAAGTATCCGGCAACAGCTCGTGGCATGCCGAGAAATCCGCCTACTGACCAGGCGAACGCCATTATATATGAGCCTAATGCGGTAAGCCCAAAATGCCACCTTGCCAACG
>JAKATM010000028.1 GCA_021818765.1 Thermoplasmata archaeon
GCCGAATCGTAGACCATCCAGTGTTTTGTAGTTATAAAATATGTGATTGACCTGAAATTGTAATATGGATCACTCCCGCCGGAAAAGTTCTGCATTCCACCAACGAACGTTGCAGACCAAGCAAAATAGTTCGCAATGAACAGGTATGAAAGAATCAAGATTATTAGCAGGGAGAACTCAGGCGTTGTTCTTAAGTATGCCTTAAAGCGTTGTGTTATAGTTTCAGGTGTGTCTGTGGTTGAACTCATGCCAAGAAAACGTAATGGAATCTCGGTATAAATAAGTGATACACAGCGGTAGCAATCCCGCAGATAAATTTTGCGATATTATGTCTTTCCGATCTATGGAAAGGGGGAATCCAATCCGTAGCAGTTCATTGGTTTGACTGATCTGTTATTAATTATACTTGCTCCCGTTTATAGCATGAGATGAAATCCCACGTACCTCTTAAGGATATAATCAGGGACGTACTGGAACAAAAAGGCCGGCAGGGATTTCTGCAGGCTGAATTTCATTCCAAAAATGGTTTCTCAAAATCAAGAGTGTCTGAGATAATAAATGAGATGTTTAGCCTTGGACAGATAGTAGTTAGGAAAGAGGCGGGCAGGAGTAAGAGGGTGTGGCTTCCAGAGTACTTCCCGGGAAAAGTTACCGGAACACTCCGAGTTGGAATGTTACCATCAGTCGAATATTTGTACCACCTTGCAGCCATAAAGGATTATTGCGTTAATAATCGCATGAACCTGCTTGTCAAGCTATACCAGAAATCTGCTCATATATTGGAGAACCTTATCTCAGGGACTCTCGATTTAGCATTTTCACCTCTTGTATCCTTCCTTATACATCCCGACAATTCGGACCTGCGAATTGTCAGCGAGGTTGCGTCAGGAGGATCATCAATATTCGAAAACCCAACGTGCATAAACAATAGAATAATGTCAAGTGAATTTTCTTCTATGGCGATGCTGACTAAATCGTTCCAAAGAATTTCCGGTCAGCTTGAAGTTGTTGCTTCAGGTTCTCCCGCTTCTTCTATATCGTCGTTTCTGAACGGTGATATCAGGTACATAGCAATATGGGAACCTTTTGCCATGTTATTAAGAAACAATTCTATGGCGAAAGAAGTGTTCAGGTTCTCAGATGCAATGGACAGCTTGCCATGCTGCTGTCTCGGTACAACATCCGTAAGGCTCAAAGAAAGCTCATCTGAGATCCGAGAGATTCTGGGTATTATCAAAAAATACGTAGAAAAGAGGAAAGTGGAAGCGTCTGTTCATGAAAACATAAATTACTTTTCATCTATTCTAGGAGTCGAAGAAAATATCGTGGCCAAGTCGCTGAAGGAATATGCCTTCCGTGCTGGCATCAATGAAGGCGTAATATCTGAGTTGCTGGAAAAGCTTGGAATATCGATCTCCGGCGTAACTATAGAGAAGATGATATCATTCCATTGATTTTGAATAACAGTAGAATTTGCGTCTGGCGTCGTTCAAGCATATGCGAACATTCACAAGTTTAAGATCTATTAGCCTCTTGAGTGCAAGTTGAACTGTCCTGGTAGGCAATCCTGTATCCTGAGTCAACGCATTAAGCGTAGAAATCTTGATTCTTGAAATAGCCTCAAACACTTTTCTTGAAGAAGCTGTCATCCTTGGCAGATTTGTCTGTTCCACTGTTGCCAAATAATCCATTTGTACATATATTAGATGTTATCAAAGTCACTACATAAAAGAACCACGAATGCTTTAATATCTGTTAATTATGAAGTGCGGATGCCAACTGTATCTAGCGTAATGACTAAGAACCCAGTGGTTTGCGTGGTACCGGGCAATGTCGAATCTGTTGTTAAGACACTTACGAAGAGGGGTTTAACCGGAATGCCCGTTGTTAACGCCGATGGAAAATATGCCGGAGTCATAAGCAGGAGGGATATTTTCAGTAATCATGAAGAAGCCCAGACTGCAATGGTCATGAGATCACCCCTGCCAGTAAAGGACGATGAGGATGTCTCGCTCGCTGCGAAGCAGATGGTTGATCAGGGAAAGAGACATATAGCAGTCGTGGACGCAAATAACAAGGTGGTTGGAATCGTTACTCCACAGAATCTTCTCAGGCTCGCCTTACAAAAATACGGTGAAAAGAAGATATCTGAAGTCCAATATTCAAAGGTTATTCCAATTTGGGAGAAGACACCTCTCAAGGTAATGTTCAATGTAATGAACATCTCCTCTATTTTTGTCTATGTTGTTATTGACGATAATGGAAAGATGATAGGGCTCATCACCGATCGTGATATTTTCGATAAGATAAAGGTAAGAAGGGACGTAGTCTCCTCAGAGCGTGGGATGGATGAAGATGAAGACCCATGGAGCTGGACTGGAATGCGTAATTTTGTCCAATACGCAGTCCAAAAAAACATGGTAGAGATTCCGTCCTCGCCGTTATCTGAAGTAATGGTCACAGACCCAAAGGTAACTTACAGAACATCTAAGCTTAAGGACGCAATACAGGTATTGCTGGATGGAAATTTCAACCAGATACCTGTTTTAAGTGCTAACGGAAAACCCAGCGGCATGTTATACGACCTCGATATAATGAAACTGTTTTTGTAACTGTAGAATAAAATAATCAAATCTTCTTGGTCTGGATGGCTTTCTTTAATGCGTTTAGAGATAGCAAGGCACACTTTTCCCTGTTTGGGCCGAGGCGTATGCCCAGTATCTTCAGAAAATCTGCCTCAGTTATAGCCTGAGCTTCTGCTACGCTTTTTGCCTTGACAAGCTCAGTGAGTATGGAAGCTGCCCCCTGGCTTATTGAGCAGCCTTGGCCTACAAATTTTATATCAACTATCTTGCCATCTTGAATTTTAAGCGAAAAATGTACTGTGTCTCCGCATAAAGGGTTGTGCTCCGTGATCTGTGCAGATGGACTCTCAATGCTTCCATAGTTCCTAGGTGACCGGTAGTGATCAAGAAGTATTTCTGTGTAGACTTCATCGTTCATCTTGCCATCTCCTTCCTGCAATTTGAAAGTGCATCAAAGAATAAATCAAGTTCTCTTTCGTCGTTATATATGTATGGCGAAATTCTTGCAGTTGAGGAAACGCCCATTCGTCCCATTAGAGGCATTGCACAGTGATGCCCGGATCTAACGGCGATGCTATTTCTGTCAAGGAAGGCGGCAACATCATGCGGGTGTATAGAATGAGATACCGCAAATTTCGTGTTTGACTGATCAAGAAGGTCGAACGGTTTAACGTCTCCAATGTTAAAACTGAAAACCCCTCCTCTTTTCCCGGAATCCAGCGGGCCAAACTGCCTCAAGTCACCGATTGAATTCATTATCTTGAAAATGTGATCAATCATGGATCGCTCATGGGCGCGGATAGAAGACATTCCGATTGCTTTCAGGTAATCTATGGCTGCAGAAAGCCCTACGGCACCTTCAACGTTCTGTGTTCCTGCCTCAAACTTCCAAGGGATATCAGCGTAGGTCGCGCCGTTATAGTCAACTTCGCCAATCATTTCACCGCCTCCAAGGAATGGATGCATTTTGTCCAACAGATCCTTGCAACCATAAAGGACGCCAATCCCTGCCGGAGCGAGCATCTTATGACCCGAAAAAGCCAGAAAGTCGCACCCTATAGCTTTTGCGTCAACGGACATATGCGGGACGGATTGTGCTGCATCCACTATGGACATCGTGCTATTTTCCCTGCACATGTTGCTGAGTTGCCTTACATCATTTATTGTACCCAGGACATTAGAAACCTGAGTGAAAGACGCGATCGCCGTTCTTGAGTTTAGCTTGCCCTGGAAATCTTCGTAATCGAGCGTGAAATCTTCCTTCATCTTAGCAAATTTCACCTCGATGCCCCTTTCCCTTAGAAAATACCATGGTATCAGGTTGGAATGATGTTCCATCTCAGTGAGCAGTATCTCGTCGCCTTTCTTCAGTTTCCTGCCAAGGGTATATGAGAGAAGATTGATTGCCTCTGTTGTATTTCGCACAAATACAATTTCTGCAGGTTCCCGAGCACCGATGAATTCAGATACCTTCTTCCTTGAGCCCTCATACATCTCTGTTGCTTCTTCCGAGATCTTGTAGACGCCTCGATGCACGTTACTATTCACAGTGGAGTAATAATCAGAGACCGCCTTTATTACTGAAGATGGTTTCTGTGTTGTGGCTGCATTATCCAAATAGATAAGATCAGGATTATTGGAAAAAATAGGAAAATCCTTTTTGAGCTGCTCAGGGTTGACGCTCACGGGTTATCTCCTCGGAGTAAGAGTGTACTTTGTCTATAAGTATTTCGCTAGATGAGTTCTCAAGATTTGCGAGAAGAAAACCCTCAGTCAGCATGCTGCGTGCAACTGCCTCGGGAATGCCCCTTGACCTGAGGTAAAACACCTGTTCCCTATCGAGGCTGCTGATAGCTGATGCATGCTTTGATTTTGTATTGTTGTTCCTTATAATCAAACCCGGCTTGCTGTTCGCATATCCTTCCTTGGAGAGCAGAAGAATCCTTGAATCGTAAAATCCAGTCGACTTGATGCTCTTTTCCTCAATGTCTATGTTCCCCCTGTGAATTGTGAGACTCTTCCCCTTGACGACACCCCTGACCTTTATGTCGGCAGAGCTTGCAATTCCCGTCTGAAAACTGCTGTCCCTTATGTCGAATTTCTGGCTGGCGTCACTGTAACTTACACCATATGTTTTGAAGTTTGAGCCTTCACCCGCCATATAAGATGTGTTTGAGAACAGAACTCTTGAAGCACCCCTATTCACATGGTAGAATGTAAATTCTGAGAACTCGGAAAGAAATGATTTCACAAACGCTATATCGAGGACTTTACTCTCTTTTTCCTGCAGATAGTTATACTTTAACGTGGATCGCTTTCCCACATACAGGTAGACAGTTTTTCCATGGACGCCTTGCCCATTTCCGAAGGATCTGTAAACATCGTTTATGTCTACGGATGAATCATCACCGCAAATTATTACGTTTTTAGAAGCAATAGATTGTGTGGCATCTGAGAATGATTCGATGTTTATCGTCTGGCCCTTTATCCCTTCAGGAACATAGATCACGAACCCGTTCTTCCAGGCAGCATTTATGATATATTCTTCTTTCTCGGATCCGAAATAAGAGTTCAAGAAAGGCTCAATCTCTTTGTTATCGGACGACACGGCGGAAAGATAGTCAAGAATGATTACGCCTTTATTCTTAACGTCGTCTGAGATTGACACAATCCTGTCGTCAACGATGCGAACCTGTGAATCAGGAGAGAACCGTGGATCTTCTTTTGCGCTGACATCCGATTCGATGAGCATGCTCTCGAGTTCTTCGCTGCTTATCTCAACATAGTCCTTGACTGTAGGACTTTCCTTGAAGGTTCGTACAGGACTTTTCAGGTATTCCCTGAAAGCCTTGGCCCTGTAATCGAATGAGCTGTCATTGAACCTCTTTTTTATTACGTCCTCGTACTCTTCCATCGGATCATCCTACGGCGCCGAGCTTGTTCATTTCCAGCTTGATGAGCCTGTTCATCTCTACTGCGAATTCCATAGGAATTTCACGCATAACGTCATCCAGGAAACCGAGTACTATCATAGAAGAAGCCTCGTCCTCGGTAAGACCGCGTGATCTCAGATAGGTTAGTTCCTCAGTACCTATCCTTCCTACCGATGCCTCATGCGAGAATGTGGCAGTAGGGTCATATATCTCGTCATGCGGGAATGTCAGTGATGCTGACTCATCGTTTATGAGGAGAGCGTCGCACTGTACCCTGCTCTTTGAGTCGATAGCGCCTTTGTTTATTCTCAACAGGCCACGATAGATCGCTTTTCCATCTTCAATGCTGATGCTCTTTGCAACGATTTTTGACTGTGTGTAAGGCGCCAGATGGATTGCCTTAGCACCCGTATCTTTCACTGTACCTGGTCCAGCAAGCGATATGTTGAGATTGGAAGCTGTCGCCCTTGGTCCCCTGAGGTATGATGATGGATATAGCATGGTAACTTTTGATCCTAGGGATCCGCCAACCCATTCCATGTTTGCGTTTTCATCAACCCATGATCTCTTAGTTGGCATGTTGTAAACACTCTTCGACCAGTTCTGGACGCTAGTATACCTTGCCTTTGCATTCTTCTTAACGTAAATTTCCACTATTGCACTGTGAAGCGAATTCTTCTCGTATCTTGGTGCGGTGCATCCTTCAATATAGTGAACCTTGGATCCCTCGTCTGCAACAACTATAGTGTGCTCAAACTGACCCGTGGATTCACCATTCATCCTGAAGTATGTCTGGAGGGGCATGTCAATCTGGACGCCCTTTGGCACGTAGAGGAATGAGCCTCCGCTCCATACGGCTCCGTTGAGAGCAGCAAACTTATTGTCGCTGGCGGGAACTGCCCTGCAGTAATAATCCTTCACAAGGTCTGGATATTTTTGCACTGCTGAATCCAGATCCATGAATACTACGCCCTTATCTTCCCACACCTTCTTGAGGTTATGATAGACACCTTCGCTGTCGTATTGTGCCACCGAACCGGCAAGATACTTCTGCTCCATCTCAGGAATCCCGAGTTTAGTGAAAGTATCCTTTATCTGGTCAGGAACATCCTCCCAGTTGTTAGTCTTCCGCTCATCTGGCCTGTTGTAATAAGAGGTGTTTTCCCAGTCAATTCCAGAAAGGTCCGGTCCCCATGTCGGGATAGGCTTAGACTCGAAGATCTCGAGTGCCTTGAGACGAAGCCTCCTCATCCAGTCTGGTTCCTTTTTTATCTCGGAGATCTCCTCAACTACCTTTTTGTTCAGACCCTTTCCCGTCGAGTAGACGGAGTTATCCTTGTCATGGAATTCCCAGTCCGACGTCTTTACAGTCTTCAGCTCATGTACCAAGCGCTCTAATTCTTCTTCTCTTGAATATTCTACAACCATTTCATGCACCTCTTATCCAGTCATATCCATCTTCTTCTATTCGTATTGAAATATCATTTCCGCCGTCCATTACCACTTTGCCGTCAACCAGAATGTGGACAAATCCTGGCTCAATGTTTTTGAGTATTCTCTGATAATGTGTAATAATAAGGAAGCCAACTTCATCTGAAAAGTATTTCTTGATCTCTTCTGCTACCATTTTCAGCGCATCGACGTCAAGCCCCGAGTCTATCTCGTCCAGAATCACGAATCTTGGTTTGAGCATCATCATCTGAAGTATCTCGACGCGTTTTCTCTCGCCTCCTGAGAAACCCTCATTCACAGATCTGGACATGAATGTCTCGTCAAGACCGACTTTATTGAGGTTTCTCTTTAACTCATCATAAAAATCCTGTATCTTCATCTTTGAATCTGGGTGCAGCTGATTGTATGCCATTCTTAGGAAGGTTGAAAGTTTTACTCCCTGAACAGCCACTGGCGTTTGATACGCCAGGAAAAGACCTGCTTTTGCTCTTTCTTCTGGAAGCTTGTCAATCAATTCAACACCATTGAGCTTTATGGATCCATGAGTAACGACGTAATCAGGATGCCCTATCAAGACGTATCCAAGCGTGCTCTTTCCAGCACCGTTTGGGCCCATTAGAGCGTGTATTTCCCCACCATGCATGGTGAAAGAAACATCCTTCAAGATCTGCTTCCCGTTTATTGAAGCAGCAAGGTTCTTTACTTCGAGTGTTGTCATATGCCATTAGGGATGCTATAATTGTATTTAAACACTTTTTAATGTTTTAAGTGACTAAATTATAAATACTATCCAGTACTCCATGATAGTAGAGGAAGATGTTGAAAGAATATTCCGCTGATAAATCCCTGACTGAGCTCTTTGGCCCAGTTAGAGGAAGGGTATTGCAGGAATTGAGTTACAGTTCCAAGTCGATGGAAGATCTTTCAGAGTTACTGGGCATAAATAAGAATGCAGTAAAGGAGCACATGGATTCGCTCATTGCAAAGGGATATGTAAAATACGATTTCAAACATGCTCAGGCAGGCAGACCGAAGAAGGTCTTTGATCTTACTGAAAAGGGAATGGATCTGTTCCCAAAGAGATATGCTGCACTTGCTTCTCTCCTGATGAACGAAATCAGGGGCGAGATGGGAGATGAAACTCTTAACCGTCTTCTTGCAGGAGTTGCAGACAAGCTTGTCAAGAACTATGCTGTTAGCGACTTGAAACTTAATGATGGAACAAGCGAAGAAAGCAAGCTTGCCAAACTTCGTCTATTCGTCGAATCGCTCAATAAAATGGGTTATTCAGCACGGCTTGTCGTAGAAGGTGGTTCAGTCAAGATAGTAAGGTACAATTGTATATTCTATGACCTAGCCAAGGAGAATGCCGGAGCAATCTGCGGTTCCCTTGGAATGAATATTGTAAAAGGAGCAATAGGAGAGAGCTTCAGCATAAAGGAAAAATTTTCAACCGGGGACAGGAAGTGCGTTGTCGAGCTTAAGCTCTGAAGCTTGAAGGTTATCTGAGGGCCGCTCTTAATGATCTAAAAAGGCGAAGTAAAGTTAAAATTTGCACATTTCAGCTATCATATCTACATGAATTGTCACAACTTGGAAGAAATTTGGCGTTAAGATGGGCAAGATTTTTATATCCCTCTGTTAATCAAAGTTACGTTTATGACCACTGGTGAAAGTTTGTTCATTGATAGGCAGGATGTGCTATCGCTATATTTTGGGCAACGACTGATCCAACAGGTGCTTTACCCATGACTCTTTTGGAAGAGGAGGCCATAAAACTAGAATTATCAAGGGTAAAGGGATGGAAGATCAGGGAAGGCAAGCTTTACAGGGAAGTGCAGTTTGGGAGCTTTAAGGTTGCACTCCGGTTCATGAAGGATATAGAAAATATTGCTGAAAGAATTAACCATCATCCGGATATATGCGTCTATTACGACAGGGTTGTAATAGAATCAGTGACACACGATGAAGGGGGAATTTCCGAAAAAGACTTTGAGATTGCCCATGAGATAAATGCCCTGACAGACAGGCTAAAGATATGACCTGTCTTCATTGTAGTTGTGATAAGTCATTTCATACTGGTTCCCTTTTTGGGATAACGAGTTCTCGATGTCATATGCGGCCCCTATGTTGCCGTACACTTTCTTGATTTTTTCCTCGACCGGCACATAGATCTTAAGAGCATCCTTCATGTGGGCTGTAGTTATAAGTTTCGATCCCTCAGTTTTAGCTATGTCACCAGCCGCCCTGATAAGGCCGCCAAGCTCCCTTAGTCGAAGCGTAAGAGAGTTATCCCTGTGATCAACTTCTTTGGCCCTTCTCTTGCCTTCCTCTATGACAAGCTCGCATGCCTGGATCTCCATATGGGGTATCTTGCCATCTGACGTGATCTCCTGGCTTATAAATTGTATGTATTTACCCCTGTTCTCCGGGGTATCTGGAATTGTGGTATCCATGAGGACCTCGTAACCGCTTCCGAGTATCCTGGATCTCAGCGGGCTCAGGATATATTGAAGATCGTTTATGTTGCAAGCTGCTACAAGTATGAAGTTGCATGGAACCTTGTCCATCCTCACGCTTGCACCTGCACTCTGTGGATTCCTTCCCGTAATGGGGAAGACTTTTTCCTGCATTGCGGTCAGGATATATCTCTGAATATAGCCGAGATGGCTTATCTCATCGATGAAGAGAACGCCCTGGTGTGCATCATGTATCGAGCCCGCAACAACTCTTTCGTAAGGTAGAGTTCCAAGGTGTGGATGTCCCCCATATGGATCATGACGGACGTCTCCCAGCAGTTCTGTTTCGCTTGCACCAGTAGCCAGAACAAACGGATTCCTGTCCAATGGCACAATGACTTTGCTCGGGCTCCTCTTTTCAAGCTTCCGCTTCTTCTCGAGAGCCCTTTCGTCGAGCACTCTTATCTTGTCGCCGGACCGTTCGTAAATAACGACTTCTTCCTTGTCTCCCACACGTCTGGTTGATGTTACCCTATCAGTATTGTTCTGAACACCAAAAGCAGCGCCAAGAACATTGAAGACGTCTCCAAAGGGACCTGTCTGTGAAACCTGGGTCTTTGGAGCATTGCAGTTTGGGCATACTGTATCAGTATAGGCGGAAATAAAGCCGCATCGGGGGCACCTGAACCCTAGTCTCTCCGCCGCAAATGGCGGGGCATCCTTAGGGTCAAGAACCTGTTCCTCAATTGCCGATTCCTCATCTTTTTCCGCAAGAACCTCCGCAGCCGACTTTATTTCGACAAATGGCCTTTCCGGCCTGAGAGGGTTATGAACTGCCCTTATCTCTTCTGTGGGCCTTGGTATGTAGAAGGACATTGCCTGCGCAATCATTGACTTTCCAACACCTGGTGGTCCTACAAGTAGGAGATGCCTGGCCTGTACTGCCGCAATCTTCGCGAGCCGAACGGCCTCAGCTTGGCCAATAATCCTGTCGAGTGGAGATGAAGGTATCTTCACTTGAGAAGTGTCAACTAAATCGGTATAATTGACATTTACGAACGACGATCCCATTCCACTACCTTCAAATCTATAGGCTTCTTTGTTAGATTGGATACTTTGATCCCGTAAATCTGCCTGACTCCCTGTTCATGCGCAATATCCACCATCCTTTGTGAAACCACTCCACCAGTAAGTATTGCGAACGCAGATTTAACTTCTGAAAGTCCGTCAAACGCTTCCGAGAGCTGGAACGACGAAAGCACCTCTCCTTCCTCACTGAAAACCTCGGTAAGTTTTTCCTTTTGAAGAGTTGATAACCGCCGCTCAATTGCAGCACTGTCCTTTAGATCTATTTTTGTTCCATGCTGGTCTGGTTCGACGATCTTTGCAACTGCAACCTGCACGGACTCTTCTGGCTTTTCTTTCAAAACCTGGTTTCCAGAAGAATGCTCTGCCTTCGGTTCTCCCCTAGGCTCGTGCCTGTTCTCAGCTGGTTTCTTTGGAGTTTCATCCTTTTCTGCTGCATTCTTCTCCTGGAGTTCTTTGAGTTCCTCAGTCATGCCCTTCATCGAAAGATACTGTGCCACTGGAGTCTTGTATTTAAGTGCTTTGAACAGCTGCTTATAAGTCAACTCCTCGACCTCAGTGCCTGGAGGCGCCCTGGCAACGAAGTCAACTTCAGCAACCTGAAGCATCTCCTTCAAAATCAGGTCTCCTCCCCTGTCTCCGTCAAGGAACACAGTCACTGTTCTCTGTCTGGAGAGTTCCTGTACAGTCTTCGGTATATTTGTGCCCTGAACCGCAATTGTATTCTTTATTCCATACTTAAGGAGATTCAGCACATCGCTTCTCCCTTCGACAACGATGATTGAATCGGAATCCTTGATTGCCGGCCCAGCTGGAAGCTTTTCGTCTCCGTAAGACAGTATCTCGCCTTTCTCAACCTCTTCCCTAACTGACTGAACAAGGCTTTCACTTACGTTCTTTGATCCCTGGTTCATCTTCTTGTAAAGGTTCTGTGCTCTCTCAACTATTTTCTGTCTTCTCTGAATCCTGACATCCTCAACGGATTCAACGTCGACCTTGGCTTTGCAAGGACCTATCCGGTCTATTGTTTCCAAAGAAGCTGCAAGAATAGAGGTCTCCACCTGGTCCAAGCCGGATGGAATTAAAACAGAGCCTTCGGTTCGTCCTTTCTTGCTGTCTATTTCTACTTCTATCCGCCCTATCTTCCCTCCTTTCTGGAGGTCCCTAAGATCTAGCTCGTCTCCAAGAAGTCCTTCTGTTTGGCCAAAAATTGCGCCGACGACGTCGGGCTTCTCAACCACCCCATCCGCCGTAATCTTTACTTTGATCATGTACTTTGTTAGATTTGGATCTACATTCATTTCTGTCACCTATTAATTTAACAGTGGATATTTTAAAAGCATTATCGTTTTTCTTTCCTTCCACCATCCGTTTAATATGTATAATAGATATATAATGGATTCGGTATATTTCACATGAGGATCGTCTCTCATGATTATGCTTCATGTGGATGATGCCCAAAAGTTATCATGAGTCGCTATCCAATAATGATCGTAATTCAGTCGACCTTTGAAACAGCCAGTCTTGATAAACATTAAAGATAATGACAGGGCACTCTTACTCATTGTCGCTATCCAAAGAGTGTAATATCAGTGACCTGTCAGGACAAGATTATAATTTATATTGGCATGTCTTGGATGCATGATTACAGAAAGAGAAGAGTCACTTAAAATGATAAGGGAGACCGTTAGGGAGTTCTCTCGTAAGGAACTTGGGCCTATCAGCTCAAAGGTGGATGAGGATGATTACTTCCCACTGGAACTCTTCAGGAAGCTAGGAAGTCTTGGTTTTCTCGGAATAACCGTCCCAGAAAAATATGGTGGTTCTGGTCTTGATTATGAGGCACAGGCCGTCGTCATAGAGGAGCTGGGCTATGAATCTGCATCATTTTCCTTATCATATGGAGCACAAAGTAATCTAGTAGTTGATTCAATCTATCGTAACGGGTCGGAATATATCAGGAAAACTTTCCTTCCACAGCTTTGCAGCGGGGATATGATTGCATCCCTTTGCCTGACGGAACCAGGATCTGGATCTGATGCTCTTGCCATGAAAACACATGCAAGAAAGGAAGGGGATCACTTTATTCTCGACGGAAGTAAGACACTTATAACAAACGCTCCTTACGCCGATCTTATGCTTGTGTACGCAAGGACCGGCGAATCTTATACGGCATTTGTTGTCCTGAGCAGCGACAAGGGTGTATCGAAGGGTAAGAAGTTCTCGAAGATGGGAATGCGCGGGTCTCCAACGGGAGAGATTTACTTTGACCATGTGGAATTGCCTGCTGATCGTGTACTGGGAAAAGAGGGAGAAGGAAAAGAGATAATACTTAGCGGATTGAATGCAGAGCGAGTTATCCTGTCTTTCATTTTTGTGGGTCTGGCAAGGAAAGCACTTGAAGCTTCGCTGAAATATTCAATGGAGAGAAAGCAGTTCGGCAAGAGCATATCGGAATTTGAGCTGATTGAGGAAAAGCTTTCCAATATGTATACAAGATACCAGGCAAGCAGGCTTCTCTGTGAAAAGGCACTCATAGAAGTTCAGAATGACAGGATGAACGCAATAGATTCGGCTGCTTCGATCCTCTATACGGCAGAATCTGCTGAATATATAGCAAGGGAAGCACTGCAGATCCACGGTGGTTATGGTTATGTCAAGGATTTTGGAATCGAGCGCCTGCTCAGAGATGCGATACTGGGGCAGATTGGAGCAGGCACGACAGAGATAAGGAAACACCTGGTGGCTTCGAATCTGGTAAAATATTTCAGGAAAAACAAGAGTCTTCCAAAATGAATATCAAATGCATAAAATGCGGAAGAAGGGATGCTGTATCAATGGGCCTGTGTGAGGATTGCATGACTCAGGTCCTGATGCTGAAGGTACAGCCTATGCAGTTGACAACATGCAGGAAATGCCATGGCGTCATGGTTGGAAAGCACTGGATATATAATTTTTCACTTAAAGATGCCGACTCGATGGCAAAAAAATCAGTTTCAATAAATGAGTCTAAATTTGAACTTGAGACCGTTACGCTTATAGATCTGTCCTTGGAGAAAGAGACGGCAAAGGGACTCGTTTCATATTCAGGCAGCGACGGAGTCCATGGAGAACAGGTTGTTGACATACCCATCTCAACAGGAAGCATCAGTTGCCCCAGATGCAATAAGATTTCCGGTTCTTCTTACGAAGCAATCGTCCAGATTCGCCCGGCCTCTGGAAAAATTTCCCAGATCTTTGATCAGGCACTTGCCTCTACTGTCGATTTTGCAAACAAATCAGCAAACTCAAAAAGTAATAGGTACATTATGAAACAACATGCCGTCCAGGGAGGTTACGATCTGTACCTGGGAAGCAAGAGTTTCGCGGAAAGCATCGTAAGCAGGATAACAGGCAACTTTTTCTGCGAGGTCACAAAGACCAAGAAGATGTTTGGCAGGGAGGGAGGATACGATACATACAGGTATACGTATTTAGTGAAGGTGGTTGATTATGGAAGGGGGAGCGTACTTTATATTAACGATCATGAATATATTGTGTCTTCTATATCACAGTCTGCGATTAGACTGTTATCTATCGAAGATGGCAGGCAAATCCAGTTTACCAGGAATGAGTTTGTGCATTCAAGGGTAAGGCTTTCTGAAATGAAGGCTGAAGAGTCAAGGTACATTGTCATTTCTGCAAACCAGAACGAGGCTATTCTCATGGATGAGGCAGGAAAACAGATCACTCTGCAGATCAATGCATCCGGCAGGGAAAATGTTAACCTTCTCAAGTATAAGGAAAAATATTATTATACCGAACAATAGGTACCATCGTAGTTTTTATGTCTGTAAGAGCAGAATGGAATAATCTTCGGGAAGTCATAATGCACAGGCCTGGAGTAGAGATTGATTATGCAATGCTGGCACCTAAGCCATTCCTCTTCGAAAGGCCTTACAGGACTACCATGGCGGTAAAGGAGCATGAGAAACTTGAGCGCTATCTTAAGGAGGCTGGCGTAAGGGTGAAACTCCTTAAAGATGTAGTCATGGAGATGTTTGAGTCTTCCGGGAAGTTTCGTGAGATTTTCCTCGAAAAGATCCTGAAGATTGTCAGATATGAGGGTGACAAAGAATCGGTATCAAGGGAGGAGAAAGCCTTCAGGGACAATATAAGTGTCCTGGATCCATCCACACTTTTCAATCTTATGCTGATTGAACCGTCTGTTCTGCTGAAGTCAGAAGGAGAAACTGGGCCGGACTACCCATCTGTTAATTCAAATCTTCCACTCGCAAATCTTTATTTCATGCGAGACCAGCAGGCGGTTTCAAACGGTGGGATATTCTTCGGTAGAATGAGAATGAGGCAGCGCCAAAAGGAGAACAGCATAACTGAGTTTATCCTGAGATCCG
>JAKATM010000166.1 GCA_021818765.1 Thermoplasmata archaeon
TCGTAGTTCTGTCTCCTCAACTCCATTACCCAATCTTCATTTGCCTGGGGTGCAATAGAAACTGGGTTATCTGGATGCATTCTCCTGTTGCCAAGATCATAAGCAGGTAGGAAATCGCGAACAGATTCCTTCGTAGGAACGCGGACCATGTGCTGTGAATGTGTGAGGTATCCACCATCCATGGCAACTGCAGCAGGCATCCTCACCTTTGGATCTTCTGCCACCCTGTATGCAATCAACGTGTTATCTAAGGCCTCCTGAGCAGTTGAAGCCCAAACCAGGAGCCAGCCAAGATCCCTTACCAGAAGCGCATCATTATGTTCTACACCAAAGGCACCCGGATCGTCCAATGCTCTGTTTCCAACAAGCGCAACGAGGGGCAGTCTGTCTGTTGCAGTAACGCCTATTGACTCCATCGCATACAACCAGCCTGTACCACTACTCCCTACGAAAGATCTTGCGCCAACGGATGAGGCATGTTTGCCGATTTCAAATTGCGAATGCTCTCCATCAGCAACAATATATTCCGCATCAAGTTCCCCGTTTGCTATGAACTTAGCAAGTCTATCCATTACGCCAGTGTAAGGTCTGATTGGATATGCAGCAAAAACATCCACGTCGACCAGCTTTACAGCCTCTGCAACTGCATCCGTTCCGGTCATCAACTCTTCCCGATCAAATACAGATTTTGCTTCCTGTTTAACCACCATTTTATTTCACCACTCCCTTCTTATAAGGCTTAGGAGTCTCAACTTTGGTTACCATGTTTCCCTTTCCGGTGACGGGGCTTGGCATAAGTCTATCCTTGCCTTTCTTATCTTCTGCCCACTTAACGTACTTCTCCGGATCTTTTTTATACAAGACATATGGCGAATCCTGATTTTCAAACTTCAGTTCATCAACCATCACAATACAATCCTCAACAGGACATACCTCCGCACATCGGCCACAGCCTGTGCAGTATTCATAATTTACGTCATATAACCCTTCTGTAGTCGGATCAAATACTTCATCCGGACAGTCGTACCAGCATAGTGTACACTTTGTGCATATATCAAATCTGACAACTGGTCTCTGCGTCTTGCTTGTGCCACGCTTGAAATCCGGGTTTCTATTCTGCCCTCTTGGTCCCATCTGGAAACCTCTTTTGACGCTTTTTACGTAAACACCCTCGTCGAAATTCTTCCACCCTGGAAGAATGGGCTTCGGATAGGGCCAGTCAATTCCTTCTCCTGGATTTACTGTTGATACCTTAACCTCTTCGTACGCCTTCCTAGCAGCAGCTGCTTTCTCCTTGCTCTTGTACTTTGTTGCAACATAGTTAGCAACTGTATCAATACTGGTGATTTCTGGTGCTACTTTAGCTATTGCACCGAGTATTCTCACATCTGTCATGTCATCTTTGAAATACCAAAGACCAGCAAAACTGGCCTCTCCTGGTAGTATTGCTAATCTGTACGGAAACTTCTTTTTCTCCATCTCTGCAACTAGATCTGAAGGTTTTCTGTTGCTTACAACTATAATTACGCCATCCTTCACTACCTTCTCGTTAATAGGTCTAATTCCATATCCACCCCATGGCTCTAGTCCCTTTACCATAGTGTCATCTAGGACGACAACGACTTCAGCTTCCGTAATATCCATGGACGCGCTTGCTTCTGCCTCAAGGTCCTCTTCAGAGAGATCCTTGGAAAAATAGGCGAAATTTGCGCATGGTATACCGTTTCTCTGCGGATCATCGCTGTACCTGCCGTTTGAAAAAGCAGTCTTCCCATCCTTGTGGGCAGCGTACACAATATCCCCAGAAATATGGTAAGCCAATGTTTTCTGGAAGATTCCACGATAATTCACTTCTAGTCTTATCAAATGCGGTTTTTGAGTTTGCATCATGCTTAGTCCTCTATCTTATACAACTAACTAAATCTTAACTACTTTTGTTTGAACGTGTTCAACCTTTAAATGATTTTAAGTGGTAAATTGGTATTTCTTTTAAAAGGAACGACACTGCAAATGATGCTCAGGAAGAGGGGGTCGCTATTCCACGATCCAGGGTGTTAATTTTTCCCAAGTATAACTATTAGTATCTATATCAAAGTATGTCAAAGACTTCACAAACAAACAATTTTTCATTCAAATTATCGCTTCAGTAGGAAGGAACAGTTCTTGAGCATTATTTACTTTCTCTCCATTCAATCTCAACTTATAAACGAAATAATTTTTCTACCTCTGAACAATCATCAAGGAAAAAGTACAACAATTCTTTGTACCAATACCTATGTCAACTAAAGTCAAAAGATTTTGTCGGTAAGGTTCAATATCATCTATTGATGCATCATCAGAATGCAGAAAATATCCACTATATTGCTTTATTTACTCACACTCAGGACAGTTATTACAACATCTTGTTAAACCATCAATTGACTTAACTCGCACTAATGTTTATATTTAAAACCTTAACTCCGCAACCTTTTAGGGAATATATTTGTTCCGAGCGATCTGTCTATCTTTTCAACGCCTGAAGGTATCTCGCTCAGTGTTTCCTTCTTTCCCCTGACTATTTTGTAAACCTTCGAGAATTTCAGCAGAACATCTTTCACTGACAGCTTATTTGTGAGATCGGCACCCCTGATCAGCACGAATATGCTGTAATAAAGATAAAGGGAAAGGAAAGAGACAAAGAAGTACCCCCTCAGGGAATCATCATCACTGAGGTATGATTTGTCATTCTCAAGCTCATTCTTCATGGCATCGAATGCCTGCTCTATCTCCTCTCTCTGCTTGTAGAGATTGTAAATTGTCTCAGGATCAACCTTCACGTTGGAAAGGATGGATATCTTCCCGAATTTCATGTATTCTTGTTGGAATTCTTTCTGTTTTCTCCTGCCTTCTGCGATCATCCTTATGAGGGTGGATGATTCCTCAGCCATCAGCATCTGGTCCTGGAACATGTATATCCGGAGACCGTTCCTGTTCAGGAAACCGGATCTGATTCCCCTGTCCCTGTAAACAAAGCTGGAATTCAG
>JAKATM010000029.1 GCA_021818765.1 Thermoplasmata archaeon
GATGTGAATTTACCCATGACGCGTTATGTTGCGGAAACGCTGTACGACAACATTAATGACAAATCATTCCTTAACGTTTTTGACCAATCCACAGTTTTGATTCCCGTTCCAAGAAGTAATCCGTTACTCCAAGGCGGATTATGGGTTCCAAAAAGAATTGCAGAAGAATTGGTGGCCAAAGGGATCGGTTGGAAGGTGATGCTAAGTTTGAAACGTGTAAAGACCATAAACATGTCTAGCCAGAGTACCCCTTCTCAAAGACCACTGCCGAGTGAACATTACGAATCATTGTCAGTGGAAAAGAGTCTCACAATGTCTGATAAAGTTGTTCTAATTGACGATGTGATAACACGAGGGGCAACTCTCATTGCAGCTGCCAATAAATTAATAGACGCCTATCCAGGAATTAAGATCCTATCATTTGCGGCGATTAGAACCATTAGCGATTCTTCAGGTTTTAGTGGTTGGTATGATCCAGTTAGGGGAACCGTAATAATTCGTAGTCAACAAGGAGACACAATTAGAAGACCATGAATATGTCTTGATGTTGCATGGGTGGGTAGAGTGCGGGGTAGAAAACCGAAAGAATTTTTCGTTAGGCTTGTTCTTTAACCATTTTCGCTTGCAGTCGAAATCGTGTTGATATTGTTGCCTTTCAAACAGGAGCGATATGAAGAAATATTTGCCACGAATCTCATGGCATACCGAGGAACGGACTGCTGATTCTCCTGGCCATCTTATACATTTTAATGGGGAGAGATTCCTGGGGCCATATGAAAAGGGAACTGGATGAATGATCTTTAACATATCTTATCGATTGGTCTCTCGGCAAAAATCTATATGAATCCTATAAATTCACTCATGGGTGCGGACGGATAAAGACCTCAACTCCTCAAGTTAGATTTTTACCGGCCGCATCCATTTATTGATGTTGGCATAAATTGAGAAACAATTCAGTACGTAATATCTAAATTTGGAATATTAACAATCTCGATCGTACATTGCGCACTTCTATGGAGTATCCAAAACGACAATTTGATTTGACACTCATGACTAAAAGAATACGGTTACGATTTAGATAAACCTTTTCATGATCCGCATGTAATGGGTTTAAGGCGATACAAATTAATACAACATCCTATAAATTCCGCATTTAGAACCACTTGCTCATTTTACAAATGCTGCGAAAGCCTTATGAATCCAGAATATTGTTGTTGAATTCCATGAACAGATTCGACATTGAATTCTATAACGGTCTGATGAAAGGAATCGTGAAGTGCGCGGGGATAGTCAGGAAATCTGCGAATCTTGAGGAGGCTAAGGACAAAATAGAAGGACTTCTAAAGAAGATACAGGAGAAGATAGATGTCATGGTTGAGGAGAGTTTAAGTTAAGCAGTATCATTATCATGTGGCAAAAAGGGATGGAATGATGGAGGTCAAAGAAATGCCAATTTCTCAAGAATTGGAGGAAGTTTTTAATCGTATAAAAAAAGAATTGTGCGAAGGAACTATCAAAGTAGAAGATGACACCATATACTACAAATCTCCTCTCCTTGATTTTTCAAATGATGAAATAATTATCAAGATAGTGCGTGGAAGTGGTTTTATAAAGATTAGTGACAACAACAGGACCATAATGAATTTACTCTCCTCTGGTTTTGATCCTTTTTCCACAAAATCGCGTGAATATTTGCTAGACAGCATTGCTGGCTCCTGTGGAGTGGAGGTGGAAAAATATGGTGAGATTTATACAACTGCACAAAGCTTGGATGAAATCAGCGACAGGATCTTCTGGATGATTCATGCTGTGCAACGTTTAACTTCTATTGTTATAACTGGCAAAGCTTACAAGCCACCAACTTTCAAGAATGACGTAGCTAAATATTTGCGTGAAGAGGGCGTGCAATTCAGGGAGGACCCGGTATACAGGATAGGCGGGAAGATAAAGGCGAGGATAGATTTTGATTCCCAGATAGGCAATAAGACCATTATATGCAGGGCAATGAGTTATACTTCAACCTACGATGCCGTTACCTATTCTGAAAAATTTGTACATGAGTCGGAGATTCTCAAGAAAAATTACGTTGTAGAAGTTTTTCCGTTGGCGATAATTGATGATTCTGTAATAACTGATGAGAAGGAACCTGTCTTCAATGGCGATATACTTCAGCTTCTTTCATCAGTCAAAGTTATTCCATGGTCCGAAAAAGAATCTGTTCTTGAAATCTTTACGCGCTAGAAAAGGGTTCTCTGATTCAATATCGGAGGGATGAAGGCGGTGAAAGTTATGTTGCATTCCGCAGCGAAGGTTCTTACGATACTTTCGAGTGATCTCTCATCAATGTCATTTGGAACGTATGCACAACCATCCTTCACCCTGTCCCTAAAGGTGTGTTTGTGAATATTATCAAATTTAAGCGTATTTCCACATGCGGGAACGTTTCTGTGCGAGTAACTCACGGAAGAATTGAGAGGGACCTCCAACCTCCTAAGACAAGCTCTTTCAAAAACCTCGTGCAATGAGATCCTTATTTCAGTGTTTGGATTGAGATTAACCTCAAACTTTAGCTTACCAGAATATTTGGGCAAAAAAACATCCCAATCTATTTGAATTACATTTCCTAGGCTTTTCATTATATAATCCGTATCGATAGTCTTCTCAGCATTTAAAATACTATTGGCTGTGAACTCATCCATATCTGTTCACCCCACCGCATGATCCCTCTTCCACTTCTCAATGGCCTTCCTGATTGCTTCATTCAAACTAACTCCGGATTATACTTTTGCTCCTTTCAGATGGCATTTGATTGTGAACAGGGGTTGCCTCGCTTAAATCACGTCTTTCTACAAGCCTAAAGCCAACGAATCTTGTTTGTTCATCAGCTACAAAGACTTCATTGATCACATTATTTTTCCTTCTCCCCTTGATGATCAATGGCTGAATTCCCATTTTCAGTTCTAACCTGATAAGTTTCATGTTATTGTCTCCGTCATTTGGGCTGTAGCAGTTTCCCCAACCTGGTCGGTAACAATGACTGAAATTATATAGTTGGCAGCACCATTAAACGTATAATATAAGGCAGATCCATAATCTCCTGAAGTTACAAGACTTCCGTTAATATACCACTGATACGAAAAAGGTCCTAAACCATTATTCACATTGGCGAGGAAACTTATTTGAGTGCCTGCAGGAGCATCCTGTTCACTTGCAGTTATGCTCACTGTAGGTGATTTTTCAACTTCAATAAGAATGCTATCGGATGTCGTCATACCAACCTTGTCAGTTACAGTGACATAAACGTATTGCTGTCCTGACTGGTCGAACGAATATGAAAAATCTTGTAAAGTTGATATGATATTTCCGTTCCAAGTCCATGAATAAGAGTAAGGTGCCGTCCCATAATATGAACTTGCAGAAAACGTAACGGAAGAGCCGACGTCTGTGTATGTTGTGTTTGAACTTGCCGTTACGAACGGGTCAGTGTTTATGACTGGACTAAGGACATTGGATGATACAGAAAAACCTGCGGCATCGGTCACTACTAGATTTATCCCACCGATATCTGAGTACAGCTGAACGTTTGGATCAGAATTGTCATAAAACTGGGTGAGATTGCCGAAAGGGTTGTTGGCTGGAGCGAACCAGGAATAGGTAAATGGGCCTGTCCCACCGGAAACCGATGAGCTAAAAGAAATGTTTTGTCCTGCATCGATAGTATTTTTATTTTCACTGATTTTAACAGTAGGATCTGGGTTCACTGTTTCTATGGCGTACTCTATTCTTTTTGTGTGATTATTGCTCATCGAAACCTGCAGTGATATGTTATGAATTCCGGGGGAACTGAATGACATTGTGAAATACTCTCCGGTACCTGACTGACCATTTGCAAACCACAAGTAATATGGAGTGGATGCGGGAGCGCTGCTGAAACTTACTCCAAAATGAACACTTACACCCACATCAGTTGTACCGATCCCAGTTATGTTGAATCCAGGCACTTTAGGCCCAAGATATATAGCCCCGGAAGCTACAGCATAACCCACACCAGACGTGGTTATTACTATGGCTGCTATAATTGCTAACAGTTTTCTAGATATTATCACTTTACCCCACCGCATGTTCCCTTTTCCACTTCTCAATAGCTTTCCTCACAGCTTCGTTAACATATTCTTCGACAGATGAATGTGATTTATCCCTCTTTATTACCTTCTCTATCTCGGAGACCAACCCTTCAGTTATCCTTATGCTATTTTCTTTCAGATGGGCAAGATTTTCAGCGACAACGCGGCCTTTAGGGGTTAGCGATATAGAATATTTCTTTGGGCCAATTTTTGATTCCTGGATAGTTAAATATTCGTCCTTTTGCAAAGATTCCAAGAGATTGTCTAAAACTTGGTGACTCTTAACTATGCTAAATAGATAGGACTTTTTAACAGTCCCCTCTTTGCATAATTCAATGAGAACCGACTTAGCATGCTTCAAGTCAAGCGAGTCCATATACAATTAGTAATAGTACCAATTATATATTATCTCATTTATAATGGTAATTGGTATATTTACCAAACGACATCTTAATATACAACTCTGCGTTTGGTATCTTTACCAAGTGTAAAACAATATGTCATCTATTACCATAAGGATAGGAACTGCTGGAAGAGGGCAAATTCCACATGATGTGCGTGAGAAATTGAACATCCAAGAGGGGGATACCCTTATCGTCGAAATCAGGGAAGTCTTAAAAAGTGCCCAAACGGTAGAAAATGATCAGAAGCAAGAGGTTCCAGCGTGACCTCAGACAGTTACCCGGTTGCGGTTCCTGATGCTGAAGTTCTCTTGCGATCTTCTATACGCTCCATTTCGATGCGGGATGCGGAATTAACAAATTCAGAAACAGATCTGAACCCTAGTTCTGAATGTTTCTCTATGAAACGCTTGATGTTAAAGTACAAATCCTCTGGAATTTTCACATCTTTATACACTTTAGCCATAGATGTCATATTCAAAGGTCACATAAAAAGAACATTCGACACATATGTCGAAAGATTTATTAGCAAACTTATATTTCGACATGTATGGCGAAATCCGGTGAGAGCATGAAAGAATGGAAGGATGTCAAGATTCCCGCGTCCTTGTTTGAGCGAATCAGGGAATTGATAAAAGTCAATGAGGATTACAATTCTGTATCCGATTTTGCTAGAATTGCATCTATGAAGGAACTTGAACGCCTTGAAAGGGAGGTTTCTGCTTGAAAGGCAATGGAAGCCGCCCTGGCTCTAATGAAGACATTCCTGTTAGGACAGCGCACCATTACATGGGAAAATACGACATTCAGGTGGAATCTATTGAAAAGGTAGTGGATCTCCCGCCAGTTCATTCCTGTGCGTATTGCGGTTCTTCAGACAATCTATCGTCTTTCTGCAATTTCCTGGAAGTGTGCGAATCCTGCAAGGAGAAGATCAAAAGGGGGGAGCGAGTTGGGTAGTGAAGGAGATGCAATGGGTCATGAACAGGACTTTGTACAACGAAATCCACCTTATGTGTGTGAGGTCGGGGAACACAAATTTGTGGTTGGGAGGATTCCTGACGAATTCAACGTTTTAGTTAGTGGCCCGCAGCATGATACTAAAATGACATTGGTGGAGAGATATGTGGAAAGCCTAAGCGCCTATAAAGAGAGAAAAGAACAGATAGCATGGGATAGAAGCGAATTCGCTTCACTTTCTATCGAATATGATGGGAAATGTTCGGTTGTATCAGCATCAATTGAGGGGACACGCTCCGAAATAACAAAAGCATTGTTTAGGGAATTGACCATTCATGCGAAATTCTTCCTGGGGGACGAAGGGGCAGATGCGATTTATGATGACATAATAGTTGAGGTGGTGAAATGAAACGACCACTATTTGAGCTGTCTTCTTTTCTTATCTTTCTTGAGCGCTTTTACAGCCTTCTTCGCAATCTTTTCCTGGCTGCGCCCTTCAAGTACGTGACTGAGGGACTTTCCAAGATGAAAAGAAAACCTTGCTTTGCTATAGAGTCCGCCGGTTGCATGGTCGAGAGCTATGCTTTTCCCAGCGTCAGCAGCAGCTCTTGCCTCCTTCCGTGCCCTTCTTCCCTCATTTATAGACTTCATGCGTGCAGACCTGGCCTCTTTAACCTTTTTGGTTCTCTCTCTTTTAGTCATGGGTTTTTTGCGTCTAAACATTCCTCTCAAAGTATCCATTCTAATAGTAGATATAAGATTTCTTTCACAAAATTCAAATCATGCGCCCAAGGAAATTTCCTAAATTCTATGAATGTCAAGAGAGGTGCTCTATGATGGTAGCAACAATTTCCATTGGAAAGCCTTCGAGGCTGACGGTCTTCGATTGTGATAACGAGGATGGTGAGCATATTGGTTAGGCAAGGGGTCATCTATAATAACAATCCGCTGGGTCCAGTTCCGCTTGAAATAATAGAATGGAACTGCGAGAAGTGCGGTGCAGCTTTCCCTAACATGATCAAGGCGAGGGAGCATGAAAACCAGTGTGCTGCGGCCGTGAAGCATAAAAATTCTACACTTTTGGTTTTCACTAAAAACGGCATGAAATTTTTGAGGCTGCTTAAGGGGAGAAGGGATAAGAAATGATGAAACACGTAAAAGACGCTCTGAAAAATGAGGAATTGACGCAGAAACAGTTGCAGGGCCTGATCCTGCAGATGGCAGAGAAGATCGAGGATCTTGAGAGCAAGGTCAGGGATTTTGAGGAGATGGACAAGGTTTCAGCGCACAAAAACGAGGAAAGTGCGCCAAGAATAACACTCATATGAGGAGGGAAGAAAATGAAAAACGAAATAAATTTGGGGAATAAAAGCGAGGCCAGCAATTGTGTACAGAATGGGAGGAGTAATCTATGACTGAGCAGGTCATGACTAAAAGGCAGACTGCCTACGTCGAGGCACACCTGTTCGTTTATACGGACGATCCGTACAAGATCCTCTTCACTGCCGATGGTGGAGAAACAGCCTGGATAAGGTTTGTCAAGCAGAAAGAGCCTCCAGCTTCGTTCACACCGAGGGAGAAAGCACTCTGCATAAAACTTGTGGACCTCTACAAGAAGGAAGAGAACCACGTTATCAGCAAGACTGATGCTTTCAGGGAGATGGTGAAGCTGCTTCCTGAACTGGCAAAGTTCAAACTGGATGATGCCAGGGAAGAGGCAAAAGAATCCGGCAAGAGCGATGAGGAGACCACGGATAAGAAAGCCCTCGAGCCTGATTCGGAACTTGTCGCACTGAGGGAGAAAGTAAATGCCCTACTGATGCAGCATAGGCTATCCGTCAAGGATCTGGCAGGAGCCCCACTTGATTCGCTGGATAAGGAGCACCTTCAGAAACTCATCGACAGCGCATCAAGCCCTCCTGTTCAGGTTAGTGCGGACCCAAAACAAACTCGGAACTCAAACGGCATAATTGTAAAGACTAACTGGACTGACGAGCAAGTAAAGCTTATTCGGAGGATGATAGCGAGGGATGCGTCGGACGATGAGTTTTCCGTATTCCTGTATGTTGCGTTCAAGAGCGGCCTTGATCCACTGAAAAAGCAGATCTGGTTCTGGAAACAGGATGATGAAGTCGTTATCATGGCATCCATCCATGGAAAGCTTTCAAAGGCGATGGACACCCACCAGTTCGATGGTTATGAAACAAGAGCGATAACCGATGCAGAGGGAGAGTTGATAGCATACGAGGCGAAAGGATGGAGGAAGGACATGGCACATCCAATTCAGGCCACAGCCTATCTTTCAGAATACGAGAAGAAGAGAAAGGATGGATCGCCGACAAAGATGTGGGCGGGAAAGAAGCACATGATGCTTGAAAAGTGCGCCCTGTCGCTCCTGCTCAGCAGAATGTTCCCGGAAGAATTAGGGGGCATCTACTCCGAGGAGGAGATTGTCGTTGACGGAGATGCACAGGGAGGCTCGAAATAATGCTTTCGCCTGCCAGATTTAACGATGATTTGGAAGCCAGATGGGTGTCGCTCTCGTTTTCAAAGAGCGGCCGGGCAAACCTTGAGGAGTTGAGGTCTTCGGGAGCAGACACCCAAGCCAGTTCCAGCGGAGTGACAGCATGAGCCCAACCAGACGGGAGAGGAAGAACCCACAACTCGAGGCGAAACTGGGCGAGTACAGGCAGTGGGCAAGGACCTACGGCGGTTATCATGCGACTTCCACCATACCAAAGCAGATCCGCACTATCCGCAGGTTCGGTGAGATCTGTGACATGCTTAATCCGAAGATGATGGTCAATGACGTCCTGGACGAGCTTGTCAGGGAATCGGAGAGGGGAATCAAGCCGCAGACCCTGAACCATGTCATATACGATCTCGAAGCATGGGCGAGATTCCTGGGGCAGCCAGTGAACATACCGAGGTTCAAGGCGAGCAGGTCGCAGGAGCCCTGGATACCGACCGATGAAGATGTCATGAGGATCAGGAAGGCGGCTGCATCATTCGGCGACAGGGCGAACGCCTCAAGGAACTCATGCATAGTGGATCTTCTTTTCGCAGGTGGAATGAGGATTGGCGAACTCATCAGGATAAACCTCGAACATGTAGACGGGAACCTTTTGACGATAATCAGCGAGAAGGGCGAGGCACCGAGGATTATCGGGTTACCGCAGAGTCTCTCAGAGAGGCTGCACGAATACATCGACATGTATAGATCAAAGACGGACCCGGTTGCCCTCTTCACGACAGAGAAAGGAAGGATGAATTATGGCTGGGCAAGAAACATAATCAAGCTGATCGCCAAAAGGGCAGGAATACCGAAATTCCATGCACATGCTGCAAGGCACTGGTGTGCCACCGCTCTTTTGAGGGATGGGAAAGACGGAAAACGTTTAGACATCAGGGAGGTTCAAATCCACCTGGGGCATGCGAGCTTGGCGAGCACCCAGGTCTACACGCACATCAAATCCAGAGATGTAGCGGAACGCGCATCGGAGCACATGGGAGAGTTTTTTCGCATGAATAAAATAAGTGTAACAAGTGCAAATCCGCATGGGACCGCACTTGCACTTGATGGGACCGCTGAGATTTGAACTCAGGTTACCAACACCCCAAGCTGGTAGGATACCAGGCTACCCCACGGTCCCAGATATTCTTCTAGATTAAGAGAATGGGATTATTTCATCGATAAGGTCAATGTGAGAAATAATCATTCTTCTGCAGCAGTATCTGGTCAGGTGGAGATCGTCAAGGATCTTCTGGACCTCCTCCGGTTTGGGTTCCCTGCCTTCGTTCCTGATTTTCTGGACCTTTTCGGAGAATTTCTTGTAATCCGAACCTATGACTTTGCCACAACTAAAACATCTTACCGGAATTATCATATCATCACCTGTACGATTTCTGCCTCTTTGCTCTTGCTCCAGAACCCTGAGGCTTCTTAGGAAGCTTTCTTCTTATATCGTTTACGAGGAGTGTCCTGTCGTATTGCCTGAACATTTCCTCTATCTTGTCGTCGCCAAAATATTCGACTATTCCCTTGGCAATGGCTGTCCTGGCTGCATCAGCCTGTCCGGTTGTTCCGCCACCATGGACCTGTACCTCTATGTTGACCTCGTTAATCCTGTCCCCGACAAGCTCGACAGGTTCGAATATTTTCTCTCTCAATATCTGTACCGGGTGGAACTCAATCGGATAACCATTTATTGTAATAATGCCCTTGCCTTTCTTTGTGGCTGCTGTCGCTACCGCAGTTTTCCTCTTTCCAGAAGTAAGAATAGTCTGTGTTTTCAAAGTTTCACCTTATATCCAAGCCGTTCAGAAATTTCAGAGAGTGTCATAAAATTACTTAGCCTCTTGTTCTTCGCCTTTTCGACTGTTTCGACCTGAGCACCTTTCAGGTCCTCCGGCACTCCACAATAGACAAGGCACCTTGCAAGCGCCTCCTTTCCATGTGTCTTTTTTGATGGAAGCATGTTCTTGATCGATCTCCTGAGGATCTGGTCAGGGGTTCTTGGATAGTAAGGTCCCTTACGGACACTTCCAATATCCCTCCTTTCCTCAAAGTCCTTGATGATGAACTCTTTTGTCCCCGTAATAACGCATTTGTCCGCGTTTATAATCTTGATGGATTCACCCTCGAGGAGCTGCTTGGCAACGTGTGCTGAAAGCCTCCCATATATTGAATTGGACGCGTCTATTACTTTCATTTCCTCACCTTAGTATTTTCGGGTTCTTAAGCTTTGGATTCTCAGCAGCAAATTCCCTAATTGACTTGAAACTTGATCCTGACTTTTGCAACTTCTGCATGGCAGACTTGCTGATTCTGAGTGCAGAGAGTGTGACTTTCTTGTTTATTACGCCGCTTCCAAGTACCGACCCCGGGACAATTACAACATCGCCATCATTAGAAAGCTTGTTGATCTTTCCTACGTTGATCGAGGCATATCGTCTGCCACCACCTGAAAGGCGGTCTGCTATGTCTCTCCACATAGCAGAACCGTTTTCCCTTGACACCTTGACTAGAGTATTGATTGTGTCGGCGATCTCGTTGCTGTCCTTATTCTTACCATTTAATGACATCTTGAACCACTCTTTGACCTTCCTGTTCCTAGTTACGGGACATGAAAGGACGTGCAGTAAATCTACCGTCGGATATGTTTGGTCGATATATAATTATTACCTGTACCTGTGAAGTTAGTTCCGCCGGCATCTTCTTTTTTTACAGATGAAATCCAATTGCTTGGCAGCAAATCCAATCCGCTGGTATTGACAATGCTTTGACTGGCAGGTTTAACCTTCTGATTGTGCTGGGGCGGCCGAATATATGGATTCATGCTGCATTGATGCATGAATCCACGCAGGTAAAGAAGCGGGCCATTCATGGATTCAGGTTTCCTCAGATTCCGGATCAAGGTTAAAAATTATATAGCGCATTATTCCCATTATCTTATGGTATTCAGTGTCTGTTAGTTCTGCACGGGAGAACATTCTCCGCAGCATGACGGTTGTGTTTTTGCTTTTATAGCCAGGATAAGATATGAGTTCCATAACTTTTGATATCCTGTCGACAAGCAGAGATATATTGTTCGAGTTGGTTTTTTTATTGACTCCCTTAAGAATTGACTGCTGAAGCATTTCGTATAGGATGACGGCAACAGAGTGAGATAGATTGAAAACCGGATATTCGGGGTTTGCAGGAATGTGTATAAAGCTGTCGCACTGCTCGATCTCGTCGTTCCTGAGGCCATCATCTTCCCGGCCGAAGATCAGGGCAATCCTGCCGCTGGCAGGGAGATATGACTGCCAGAATCCAGCTGGATTATATGAAATTCTCCGGAATTTTCTTCCGTTAAGCGTTACAACGCTTGAAGTACCTGCCATTATCTGGAACTCTCCCCTTATTTCTGAGAGATCGGCGACATGTCTAGCATTCTCGAGAATTGACGATGAATGCATCGCAAGCTTGTAGGCTTCTCCCGTTAACTCGGGGTGATTGACAAGAATCAGATCTTCAAGACCGCAATTGTTCATGCTTCTTGCGACAGCACCGATGTTTCCATCGTACTTCGGCTCCACAAGAACTATGCTTATCTTTTTCTTTAGTATTGTGATGGCTTTGGAGATTTCGGCTAACCGCTCTGCCTCTTCTTCCCTGAAAACCTTACTGGGCTTTTGTTTCGGAGGATTGCCCATCCTGAGCTTCTCCCTGTTCGTTTGAAGCTTGAGGACTTTCTATCGGCGTTTTTTCCTCTGTTTCAGGAGGCTTCTCTTCTCCTTCGGTTTTTGCCTCGCCCTCGGGCGCACCTTCAGGCTTGGGAGCTTCACCCGGCGTATAGTTTTCCACAATGCTTATCGTAAAACCTGGAAGGTATTTTCTTATGTCATTCACAAGCCTGAATTTTGCCTCCATCCAGACCGGATCAAACTTGCTAGCCTCAGGGACTTCTATCTTAATGGCTTCCCCCTCGGAAGTGACGGTGAATACTGCCTCTGAAACAGGATAGTTCATCTCTATCAATGCTTCCACCTTTTCCTTCGGGTCACTTATGATCGATCTGAGGGTGTAAGAATACAGAATGGTCTTGCCTGCATGTGGCGGGTTGTAGTCAACCAGAACCCTGCCGGGAGTAACTGAGAGAACCTTTCCCCTTCTATGATTCAGGTAAATCTCCTGCCCGGGTACCGGATCTATGTTCTGACGCTTGAACTCGATGTATGAATGAACCTTTATATTTTTCGGGTCCCTGGCACCATAGGCTTCATCCGGAGTAAGTGTTAACTCAACTTCCTTGTCAACCTCGGCAGCTTGGAAACTGTCATCGATCTTTTTAAAGACCTGGTCCGCTCCAACTATCACTGCAATTGGCCCGTATTTCGTATTCTCACTGAATATCGAATTGTCCTTTGCGAGCTGTTCATTGCTTGTTGAGACAAGCTTCTTATCATCGCCTACCCTCATTGAATAATCAATTTTTATGAAATCTCCGCTGTTCATCGAAAGCACCGTAAATTAATGCTTCTGAGGAAGGTCAAGATTCTATTTATATATATCGTAGGTGAATGCTGACAGCTTCGCATAATGCCCAAGTTTATGCGGCAACCTCCTCATAATTGATCCTGTGAACATGCAATAATGGTTTGTGGCGGAAGCTTTTTAAGTTTTTAAAGGCATTAAGATAAAATTAAATATGGATCCGGATTTCGTTAGTTATGGTAGAAGGAGAAAATGATCCACCATCAAAGTTTACCGAGTTGCCGGAAAAGTATATGGAGAGGATAAGGAAGATACTTTCACCAGGAGAAAATATTGAATTCTCTCTGCGAAGCATAGCAGGATCGCATGCACAGGGAATGAATGCACGTGCCTTCGGAGGTGGCGCTGCAGGCACGCAGGCTGGTCATCCATGGATGGTTATAACAAACCAGAGGCTTATGCTAGTATCCAAAGGCTTGATGTCATTTGAGGAGAGGCAGTTCAGGTATGAGCAGATATCTTCCGTTGAGCTAAAGCAGGGACTTGTTGAGGACCATATTATTATCACGGGAATGGGTGTAAATGAAGACTGGACATTCTGGAAGAAGATAAGGGATCATACAATGCAGGGCGTTCAGATACTGCAGGGAAAGATATCACAGAGGTCACAGCCACAATCAACCGGGCAGCAGGACCCGTTGAATGAGCTGAAGATGAGGCTTGTGCGTGGCGAGATCACACCCGAACAGTATGAAAAACTGAAAGGCCTTCTCTAAATCACAATTCCTGAAGTTATTTTCCTTCTCCAAATATAAAAAGTCTTAATCAATGAAGCAATAGTTAGGTCATGAAACTGTTAATAGATGGAAGTTGGAAAGATCCCGAGAGTGGCAAATATACTGAAAAAATGAATCCATCCACTGGAGAATCGCTTGAAAAGATTCCGTCTGCGGACCGCAAGGAAGTCGACAATGCTTATGATGCTGCAGAGACTGCATTCTGGCCATGGTATGAGCTTGGATCTAAGGAACGTGGCAGGATAATACTGAAGGCTGCGGACCTTATAACGGCAAAGAGGAAGGAGCTTGAGGACATTCTTGTTGCAGAGAATGGGAAACGCAGGATTGAGGCGGCAGGGGAGGTTGATGGCGTCCTTGACCAGATGACCTATTACGCCGGCTTTGAAAGAAAGTTGACTGGGGACGTTGCAGAGGGCGAGAATTTCGACAGAAAAATTTTCCAGTACAAGGTTCCTCGAGGCGTCGTGCTTGCACTGACACCCTGGAATTTTCCCGCAGCCATGGTTGCCAGGAAACTTGCTCCCGCTTTATTGACGGGTAACACGGTTGTGCTGAAGCCAAGTTCAGACACGCCGCATTCCGCTGAATGGATTGCCAGGAAATTTGTTGAGGCTGGACTACCGAAAGGCGTCCTTAATTTCATAACTGGCAAGGGATCAGAAATCGGCGACTACATGGTGGCGCACAAGAAAGTCGCGGTCATAACGATGACAGGATCCACTGAGACGGGGCAGCGCATAATGGAAAAGGCGAGCGCAAACATGGCCAAGCTCATACTCGAGCTAGGTGGCAAGGCACCTTTCATCGTCTGGAAGGATGCGGACATCAAGAATGCACTTAAGACATTGCTCTGGGCAAAGTTCTGGAATGCCGGCCAGTCCTGCATAGCTGCAGAGCGCGTATATGTCCATGAGGACATTTACGATAGCTTCGTCCAGAAATTTGCGGCTGCCACTTCATCAATCAAGGTTGGTGATCCCGAGACTGCGGACATGGGTCCGCTGATCAATGCATCAGCGCTTACAGGCATGGAAAAAGTCGTGGAGACTGCAAAGGATGACGGAGCGAAGGTACTGGCGGGCGGCAGCAGGCCAAAACTGCCCGGAAAGCTTGCGTCAGGCTATTTCTACCTGCCTACCGTGCTGGAAGAGAAGGACCAGAAGGCTTCGCTTTTCCAGAACGAGGTTTTCGGACCCATAACGGGCGTTATGAAGGTCGGGGATCTTGATACGGCGTTTGAACTTGCAAACGATTCAAGGTATGGTCTTGCTTCCTACCTCTTCACTAATGATGTTACAACAGCAATGAGAGCAACAGAACGAGTCAGGTTTGGCGAGATATACATAAACATGCCCGGTCCAGAAGCATCTCAGGGTTATCACACAGGATTCAGGATGACGGGCCAGAGCGGTGAAGGCAGCCTGTATGGAATTGAGGAGTACCTCAAGATAAAGAATGTGTACAAGATCGG
>JAKATM010000030.1 GCA_021818765.1 Thermoplasmata archaeon
TATACCACTCACAGGTGGATTCCTTGCTAAATTCTTCCTCTTCCTTTCGCTCGTGCAGGGAGGACTCTGGTGGCTTGCTGTAGTTGCAATACTCAATAGCGCAATATCTGTCTTCTATTATTTCCGAATAATGATGTTCATGTATTGGAGGGATAGCAAGGAGGACAGCAACTTCGATCTTTCTGCTTCAAACAAGATACCAGTCTATTTCTCTGCCCTGATAGTCGTGGCGTTGTTCTTTACGTTCAGTCTCTTCTTTACTATATTGCCTTTCGCTGGAGGGGTATTTGGGGGTCTCTAGATGAATGTATTGACTGATTTGGAAATTATAAGGTCCGCTGTTCTCTCCGGTGAGGTTGACGACGCATGGTCAAGAATAAAGAAAGGCACGGAAAAATACAAGTTCAAATTTTCTCTGACCCGCAAGGAAAAATACAAGGTTTCTGCCGACTTTCTCACCCAAATCGGTTCAATTCTATCTGGAAAAGCACCGGTTGATTCCTTGACCGGGATGGCTGATTCAATAGGTAAATGTGGATTTTCCCAGTTTGGAGAAGATGCCGCCACGGAATATCTTTCCAACATGGTCTATTATTTACGCATCATGCTGGATCGATACAACGTGCGCATGCCTGCTTTTGACGCAAAGAGATGTGGTGATCTATGAGTTACAAGGACTGCTTTTCAGAAATGAAAGACGATGAGGATGAAGTTGCAGAGTGTATACATTGCCTCAGGAAACATGGCGAGACAGTCTATTTCCGGGATGACCTCAGAAGACTGGCTCTAGGAAGAGAAGAATTCGACCAGTCTGACGTTGCTCAAATGTCAAAGATGTCCAGCATACTTGGCATAAGTGACCGGAAAACCTACGAGGAAATGGATAAAAAGTTCAATCTTACGATGTATTAGGCGTCAATTACGGCTGCCTGCTCCTGTGCGATCTTCTTCTCCGCCCTTCTTGCAAAGTAGATGCCTCCAAAATAGAGAATAATTATGGGGATTGCAAGCGCCATCATTGTAAAACCTGTGACACCAGGGGAAAAAATCAGGCCAAATATCAGGGCGCCAACGACTGCATATCGCCACTTGCTTGCCCAGTATTCCGCAGTTACAATGCCAAACCTGCTAAGCATTACCATGAAAACCGGAACCTCGAAGGACAACCCGAACGCCAGCACGTAGATAAGTATAAAATTAACAAAGGACCTTATGCTCAGGTATGGCTGCACGCTCAGGCCAATGTCATAGTCAAGAAAAATACGGAAAAGCTCGGGCAAAAAGATCCACAATCCAACAAACGACCCGGCAAAGAAGAGGAGTGACCCTGGGACTACCACAGACCTCAGGGCCTGGAGTTCTTTTTTCTTCAGGCCTGGCGTCAAGAACTTTGCCGTCTGGTCCACTATGACGGGAACAGAAAATACAATAGCCAGGAACATGCAGCTGTAAAAGTCAGCAACAACGCCATCCGTTGGATTAAGTGTCAATACATGATATCCTGCGGGCAGGACATGCGCCTCTATCGCAGTTAAAAACTGCGCACCTATATTTGTAAAAAGATCGGGATAGAGGAATGGAAACCTGTAACCAAAGAGCGTCACATTTCTAACGTCAAAAATAAGAAAAATAACAAAAAAAATTGCGAAGGACTTTACTATGTTAATAACACGATGCCTAAGCTCATCAAGATGACTAAGGAATATTTTGACGTAACCCTCTGTATCCATTAGGAAGTCTTGAGTTTATCAGAGATCTCTCTTCTAAGGACAGTCTCGTCCTTGTTGGAAGTGTCGATACCTAGCGCTTTTGCTGCATTTACCACGTCTGTGCCAGTTGACGGCGTAACACCTGGATTTGCAGCTGCCCTGATTTCTTTTTCGATCTCCATCTTCCCCCTGGTGAACTCCCCAGAAGCCCTTCCGACATTCCTGGCAAATTCAGGGAGTTTCTTGGTGCCGAAAAGCACAAGGATAACAAGTACTACGATTGCCCACTCTATTGGGGAATCAAACATAAAATAGCAATCAAAAGGTACTATTTAACTTTTAGATATTGTTCTCGCCGTCAAAAAAAAAATAACGAAAAATTAAATCAGGCAGTTGGCCCATCCAGCTCAAACCCGAAACCTATCTTAGATAATTTTTCTTCCAGTCCCTTAAGGGTTGACGCCTCAGCGTCATTCACTTGGCTCAGGGAAACCGAAGCAATTTTTTTCTGCAAATTAAACACTACGAAACCGATAGTTTTGTCTTCCGGCATTATCTCGTCTGTTCTTGCGTATTCCTCTATGTATTCCTTAAGGCTATCCTGAGCATACTCAGGATCAGTAAGAGAAACTAATCCTTCAAGGGAATCTGTAAACCTGGATCTCTCAACACATATTGTGGAAGGGTGGAAATCACCCAGCACAATATTGTACATTATGCATTCCGTCATTTAGGACGGCCAGTTATGCCTTTACCCTCTTGAGGTACCAGCGTTCAGAACCATCCTTATCTCTCTGGAAGCTGTCTTCGAGAGTCAGGGGTGCTCCTGCTATTCCTGCCTCTCCAGGTTTCCAGTTAGCAGGGGTAGCAAGTTTCTTATCCCAATTGAACTGAAGAGCCTTGACTACTCTGAGAATCTCGTCCATGTTCCTTCCAGTTTCGGCAGGATAGTATATCATCCATCTCACTACCTGGTTTGGATCAATGATGAAAACTCCCCTTACTGTAACACCAGATTTTTCATCAAACAGGTTGTATGCCTTTGCAACTTCCTTGTCAATATCAGCAATGACCGGGAAAGGTATATCAACGCCGTAGTGTTCCTTTATATCCCTCATCCACGCAATGTGGCTGTATATACTGTCGACGCTGAGCCCTATCAGTTCCACTCCAAGCTTCTTGAAATCCTCATATCTTTCTGTAAAAGCAAGAAATTCTGTTGTACAGACCGGGGTAAAATCCGCTGGGTGTGAAAAAAGCAGGACCCATTTCCCCTTCAAGGAGGAAAATACCAACGGACCCTTTGTCGTATTCACTGTAAATTCTGGAGCCTTCATTCCTAAATATACTGGCATTTATAGTTCACCTAACACTCCATTTCCTATAAGTAGATAACCATTATGAAAGACGCAAATATTCTTCTTCTTATTGGAAGTCATGCAACAATATGCCGTTTCACTGGAAGTTCTCGGCGTAGAATTCAGCGAAATATGTTATAAGCATGTCTGCTCCTGCTCTAAATGGAGCGTGAAGTGCCTCAATTATGATTTCCTTCTGCGTTAAGGCTAGATCAACTGCGTTCTTTATCATCGTATATTCCGCACTCACGCTGTAAACTGCAAGCGGTTTATTTGTTATTTTTCTAACCTTGCTCACAACGTCCAGGTAGAAAAGTGAAGGTTTTACCATTACGATATCGGCGCCTTCCACCTCATCCATTTCCACTTCCCTGATGGCTTCCCTGGAATTCCTGAAATCCATCTGATAAGATCTTCTATCACTGAATTTGGGCGCAGAATCTGCCGCATCTCGGAATGGGCCATATAAGTAAGAGGAATATTTTGCACTGTAAGCCATTATTATAGTGTCCCTGTAATTTGCGGCATCCAATGCAGATCTTATTGCTGCAACCTGGCCATCCATCATCCCACTGGGAGCAACCATGTCGGCGCCTGCTTCCGCGTATGAGGTTGCTATCTTACCATAAACTTCAAGCGTGGAGTCATTATCCACTTTTCCGTTCTGAATCAACCCGCAATGCCCGTGATCGGTGTATTCACATAAGCACAGGTCCGCAATGCTTATGAGCCTGGATGATTCGTCGCATATGTGAAGCGCCTTCTGAACCACTCCTTCGGGATCATAGGACAATGTTCCCATTGGATCCTTTGATTTTGGTATTCCAAATAGCAATATTGAATGAATGCCGAGGTCCTCGAGCCTGCCAAAATATTCTTCAAGCGCCCCCAGAGGCAGGCGGAGAATACCTGGCATAGTATCGATCTTTTTCGGTTCCTTTATGTTTTCGTCTACAAAAACGGGCATGATAAGTTTTTGCTTGCTGATCAGTGTTTCAGAAACAAGGTCGCGCATCGAATCGTTCTTTCTGAGCCTTCGCATCCTATCTATTGGAAACACATGTGAGTTAGAGCAAGCAATGAGTTAAATCTTACTCTGCCTTTTCCTTGGAGTATGTATCTGCTGACTGCAAGTGGTGAAATAGTGATGAGTTCAACGATGCAGGAGACGATAAAAGATGAGATGAGCAATGGAGGTAAGCGCTTCATTGCATCTATTCACCCAGATAACAGGGACATGGAAAATGCAAAAGTTACCTATGATCTCTCCGGTAACAGGCTTAAAGTTACCTTAGTATGCGAGCATCAAGAAAAGGAATCTGGAATAGCTGAGACAATGCAGCGCCTTATGCAGATATTGATGCAGATCTATCTGGAAGAAGATGAGTTTAACGAAAACATAGCCAGAATAAAGGATGCTGGAATCAACAGTGTTAGCCTTATACCATAATTGATAACTTTATCGAAGGCCAGCCTTCATTATCACTTTCTAAGCTGCATAGGTATAATTCGGAAGGACTTGAATTCACTGTCACGTAACCGAAGCTATCAGACATATGGATCACATAAGTACCGAAGTGCAGTATCTTCTCAAACTCAACATCGTCTGCAATAATAAATATAATACCGCTTGATCTCAGGCTGTTTATTAGTGTGGATAGATCACCATAAAATGCCGTTCCATAGACAAACTCAAGAAAGTCGGTTGAGAAAATGTAAACACTTGGCTTCTGAGAAGACGAAAGGTAAAAGTCAATAACCTCAGTTGGGAAGTCCTCCACCAGACTCTTGCCTCCAAGGTTGATTATATACGGACTTTGCCTATCAGATTTCTCTGCTGTTATGTAATGTGTCATCCATTCTGGTTCAAGGCACTGTGAAAGTATCCTCGAGGATTCATAATTCGATGAGCTTATATCTATGACACCACGACTCTGTGATACCGTCTTTTTAACCAGGTTATTCTTCAAAAGATTAACGTATTTATCCACGGAAGTTGACTTTCCCTTTCTATGTACAACAACAACCGATCCTATAGGAATACTTCCATTTTTAACCTCGAGAATCGAATTAAAATCATCATTGCCAAATGGTACCTCTATCTGGCTCACTATGTCGCTTGACGGAACAGATATCTTTGTCGTCGGGTAATTGATTCTGTCCCTGTTAAATGAGTGGAATCTTCCTTCATCAAGTGAATATATGTAGATAGGGCTGGATCCAATTGAAACCCCTCTCAGCTTCTCTATCTTGACATTCCTTATCAGGAAATTATTGGGAAGCTCATAGGTCATTGCCACGACACCATCTGAATAGTAATCAAGCTTATTTTCTCCTTCGCTTTCCATAACAACTATTACGTTTGCCCCTGAAGCTTCGACCAGGTCTTTCTGTATTATCGAGAAAAGAAGGGAAGAATCCAGAGCGTACTTTTCAGAAAGAGCTTCAATGGAGTCAATAACGATCAGCGGGTTCCTCGATAGATTCTTGTCTACGAATGTATAGAGATATTCAAGCTCCGGGAGCAGTTCCTCGACATTCAAGACCAATCCGCTTGTCACGTCGCCATGGCTGCCATTTGCAAGGCGCCCCTCTTCAATCATTTTTTCGAGGTTCTCCAGATTAATCTTGGAAGCTTCTGAGATCCTCTCAGTCTCCCTGTTCCTGCTCCGTTTACCCGATGCTATTTCCTGCAGCCACGGGAACTTCAGCAACAGCGGATCCTCAGATGCCCTTGTTGAGATATAATGTATTGGGACTTCCTCTCTTACAACGTTAAGAAGTTCAAGTGCAAAAGAGGTTTTACCTGCACCAGGTTTACCTTTTATTATTAGCGAATTGCCATAATTCTGCCTGAAAAATGAACGGAATAAGTTCAGTAAGTAATCATTAAGCACTAAACAGAGCCTCCTACTTCCATAACAGAATGTTATACAGTATAAAAATCCTATCCTGAAATAAGTATTAAATGATAAGAATAATCATTTATCAATCAAACAATTACTATTGATCCTATCCAGACAGGCAACAGCGTTCTACCATGAATGAATATTGACTCCAACTTAACGTTAATTTATAGTAATTGTTTCAAAATAAGATAGTTGCTCCAAACTTTCCTCACGATATGATCAGAATTATATAGAGATGATCAATCTGGGGTCGGTGACGGCCATAACAGTGGGGTAACACCCGGTCTCATTCCGAACCCGACGGTAAAGCTCACTGTGCCCTTCACGCGTACTGTCTTCCGCGAGGGGATGGGAAATGGGGGTCGCTGTCATCACTTTCCATTTATTTTCAATTTAGGTACATTCTATAGGATATCTATGATATATTTTTTCTATTACGTCTTGATAACGCATGATAAGGTATCCTAAGCATGAACGATTCTGAAATCTCAAAAGTTACTCCCTGGGAAGTTTCTGGGAGGGTAGATTACGACAAAATAATGACAAAATTCGGTACCGAACCAATTGATCAGAATATAATAGACTCTTTAGCCAGGCTTACTGGTGGCGATATCCACTTCATGCTTAGAAGGGGGATATTTTTTACACAGAGAGATTTGGGGTGGCTTCTTGACCAGGTCAAGAAAGGAGAAAACTTTTATCTTTACACTGGACGCGGGCCATCAGATCATACGCATATAGGCCATCTTGTCCCATGGGTCTTTACCAAATGGCTGCAGGATAAATTTCATGCTAAGCTCATTTTCCAGCTTACTGATGATGAAAAATTCCTTTTCAACGAAAACCTTGACACGGAGAAGACGCATTCGCTAGCTCTTGACAATGCACTGGATATTGTGGCTCTTGGCTTTGACCCAAAGCTTACAGAAATAATGATAGATACGGACAGGTCTGGCCTTCTCTACCCACAGGCCATAAAGATAGCTAAGAAGATTACATTCTCAACCGTCAAGGCGACTTTTGGTTTTGACCTCTCGGCGAACATTGGCATGATTTTTTACACCAGCATTCAGGCAGTTCCTGCGATGATAGAAAGTGTGAGGGCAGGCAAGAATATACCCTGCCTTATACCGTACGGGATAGATCAGGACCCTCATTTCCGGATAGCCAGAGACGTCCTTCCAAGACTTGGATTCCTTAAGCCTGCAAGCATCATGAGTATTTTCATTCCACCACTCTCTGGTGTCGAAGGAAAGATGAGCTCATCTGATCCTAATAGCGCCATATTTGTCACCGACTCCGCGGCCGTTGTGAGAAAGAAGATTAACAAATATGCCTTTTCAGGAGGCAGGACATCGGTAGAGGAGCATAGGAAGCTGGGTGGAAATACAGACATTGACGTCAGCTATCAGTGGCTTAGAATTATGTTTGAGCCCGACGATGCCAAGCTAAAGAAGATTCACGATGACTATATCTCAGGATCATTGCTGAGCGGAGAAATGAAGGCGCTTCTAATTGAGCGGGTTAATGCATTCCTGAAGCGCCATCAGGAGTTAAGGGAGCGGGCTAAGGATACTCTCCACGAATTTCTAGCAGAGCATTGATTCTTCTATTTAGCGCATGAAAAGGTCAGCATCCATCTTTGCCTTGAGTGTACGCAGATTATCTGACTGGAACAGCCCATATTCCGTAATATACGCTGTAACATACCTGCTCGGCGTAACATCAAAAGCAGGATTCCTGGATCTTGACATCACTGGTGCCAAGCGCTTTTCACCGATAGAAAGGACCTCTTCTTCCCCTCTTTCCTCGATAGGAATTGACTCTCCTGTTTTTAGCGAGAAATCGAACGTGCTGCCTGGAGCAGCCACGTAGAAAGGAACTCCATTCTCTTTGGCCAACACTGCCTTTTCATATGTCCCGATCTTGTTCGCGAAGTCTCCATTTGCGGCGATCCTGTCTGCACCCACAATGGCCAGGTCTACTTCTCCTTTTTTCATGAAATAACCTGCTGCATTGTCAGCAATAACGTAATGCTCTATGCCTTCCTGTGCAAGTTCCCATGCTGTAAGCCTTGCTCCCTGTAGCCTGGGTCTTGTCTCATCTACGAAGACCGTTATCTTCTTCCCCTGAGAGTTTGCAATTCGCATCGGTGCAAGGGCCGTTCCCCAATCTACGACCGCTAGAGCTCCCGCATTGCAGTGTGTGAGTATCCTGCTGTTCTGCTTGATGAGCATATTACCAACTTCGCCGATTTTCTTGCACCTTCCAGTGATCTCGTTTGCATATCTTCTTGCAGCACCCGTATCAAACATGTTTGCCTTCATGTAGGATATAGCTTTGAAAAGATCGAAAGCGGTTGGCCTTGTATTTCCTATTATTTCAACCGCTTTATCCATGTTTTCTCCTGCATTTTTTGCCATCGCGAGTCCGTAAGCTGCTGCCACTCCAATAGCGGGGGCTCCTCTCACAATCATGTCCTTAATGGAATATGCAATATCCTCGCCTGTCTTTGCGGTGAAAATCTCAACAGTTTCTGGGATCTTCCGCTGATCAATCATCCTGACACAGTTATCCTCCATCCATACTGCAAGGATATTCTTCGCCTGACCGTCTGTCGTAACTTTCATGAATACTCACACCGAAATTCAAAGTCAGATATTAAGACTCCATGTGGTTATATCAAAAAATCTGTTTCACAAGAAATCCCAGGAAACACTTTTCTTCACATTCAGGACTGAAATGCATTAAAAGTCGCAATAAACTATTGTATGAAGGGAAAAGATACTGGAGCCCTCTTTCTCAATAAAAACGCGATCATTGAAACTATCTAGAATTAAATTGAATTCGGTTTATTCGTGATGCTAGGATACACGTTGCTAAACACAACAAAGAGAAACATGTATTTTGAATGCCATACATCTAAGTCGCTTTTTGTTGTCGGACTGCGAAAGTATAAAAAATAGCATTACTAATATTTATATTCTGAGTATCAATGCAGAGCGCTATCGTTTAGGGCCCGTAGCTCAGTCAGGTAGAGCATCTGGCTTTTAACCAGGTGGTCGGGGGTTCGAACCCCCCCGGGCCCGCGGTGGATGTGGTAAAATGGCGAAATACAACGTGTTGCACCATGAAATGGTGCCCGAGCACCATCTTGTTGAGAAGGGTAACGAGCAAAGAGTTTTATCTGAATTGGGGATATCGAAGGAACTGCTGCCCAAAATTATTAAGAGTGACCCTGCCGTAAGAGCGTTAGAAGAGATCCATGGTCCTATAGAGCCCGGAAGGATCATTGAAATCGTTAGGAAGAGCCCTACGGCTGGAATTTCGAGATACTATAGGGTTGTAGTGAGAGAGGTTTCTAGATGAAGGAGATTGTTAACGCATTTTTTAAAACGGAAAGCATAGTAAATCACCAAATCGAATCATTCAACTATTTTGTCGCAACAAAGAATAATCCTAACAGCGTAATGCAGCAGGTTGTAGACGAAACTAAGGTCACCGATGAAGACGAACCAGGGATGATGACTCTCGACAAAACAAAAACAGGTGGCCGTGACATTAAGATCTATTTTTCAAGGAAAAAAGGAAACGGGAAAAACCAGGCAGAGGCCAGCATCTGGGTCGAAAGGCCGGAGATAAAGGAAGCCTCAGGAGCCTCGAACCAGATAACTCCAAACGAAGCAAGACTCAGGGATCTCCACTATCTGGCGCCTGTCAACCTTAAGGTGAGGATTTTTGAGGACGGAGTCGAAAAGGAGCCCGAAACAATCAAAATCGGTGATCTTCCAGTAATGATAAGGTCCAAGGTGTGCACTCTGCACGAAAGCAACCTTGACTCTTACATTGAGAAAAATAACGGTCCCATAAACGGAACAAGAAAGGAGAAACTACAGTACGTCGGTGAGGACCCTGACGATGCGGGCGGATATTTTATTATTGGAGGAGGAGAACGGGCCATCGTATCCCTGGAGGACCTGGCCCCGAACAAGATACTTGTTGAGCATGAGGAAAAATATGACGCGATGCTCGAAGTTGCCAAGGTCTTTTCTCAGAAGGGAGGATTCAGGGCTCTGACCTCCATGGAAAAGCAGGCAGATGGTGGTATCAGTGTTACGATACCATCAGTTGCTGGAACAATACCGCTTGTAATACTTATGAAGGCGCTCGGCCTTGAAAAGGATGTCAGGATTCACGATTCAATCGCCTCTGTGAGGGGTATGGAACCGATTATTTATTCAAACATAGAGGATGCGCATGATCCAAAATACCTTCCTCCATCTGGAGTCAACACGACTGTAGATGCAATTTCTTATCTGGAGAAGAGGTTTGCAGCTGGACAGGCTAAAGAATTCAGGGAAAAGAAAGTATCACAGATGCTTGACAAATCACTGCTTCCTCACCTCGGCGATATGCCAGAAGACAGGATGAAGAAGGCCGTATATCTGGGCAGAATGGCCAGGTCCCTTCTGGAACTGCATCTTGGCATCAGGAAGGAGGACGATAAAGACCATCTTTCAAACAAGAGGATAAAACTTACTGGCGATCTAATGGAAGAACTCTTCAGGGCTGCATTCCAGTCTGTCATGAAAGATCTGAAATACCAGTTGGAGAGAACGTTCAACAGAAAGAAGGGTATTAGACTAAGACCAGCTATTCGACAGGATCTTCTTACGCAGAAGATCCTTCATGCAATGTCAACCGGGAGCTGGAACAGTGGAAGAACAGGGATATCGCAGCTCCTTGATAGGGTATCGAATGTAAGTACCCTGAGCCATCTTAGAAGAATAATTTCCCCGCTTACGAGATCTCAGCCGCACTTTGAGGCTCGAGATCTTCATCCGACGCAGTGGGGCAGAATTTGTCCAAACGAAACACCGGAAGGACAGAATTGTGGACTTGTCAAGAACGCAGCGCTTCTCATCAATGTAACAGAAGGGATAGATGAGGCACCTGTCTTGCAGCTTCTTGCGGCAAATAACCTCATGGAAGAGGCAGAGATAGGAAACAAGCTGGGCAGAGTATATGTAAATGGTGACTTCATTGGATATCACGAGAATCCTTCAAACCTGACGGCACTTATCAGAAAGGAAAGAAGATCAGGCCGCCTTTCGAGCGAAGTCAATGTTAAATACGACACAGAAACAAATGAAGTAATTATAAACTGCGACAGGGGAAGACTCAGGAGACCCTTGCTGACGGTAAAGGATGCCGACGTGACCGTCGACAAAGAGACCCTCAAGAAGATCGACAGTGGGGAATTTACGATAAATGAAGCAGTTGATCATGGATATATTGAATGGATCGACGCAGAAGAGGAAGAGAATTTACTGATTGCGATCTACGCATACGAAATTCCCGATAGGTGCCCGAACTGCTCTACCTACCTGCACAGGAACATCGTGGGATGGATCAACCCCGGTAAGACAGAAGGAGACACGGTCCAGATAGAGTGCAGCGAATGTGGTTCCAGATTTCCATCAAAGAAACTGCTGAGCAAGGATCACACTCACCTTGAAATTGATCCATCACTTATTCTTGGAGTCGTTGCATCCGTGATACCCTATCCGGAGCATAACTCATCACCAAGGATCACAATGGCCGCCGCCATGACAAAGCAGAGTATAGGGTTATATGCATCGAATTTCAGGATAAGAAGCGATACTAGAGGCCATTTGCTTCACTACCCGCAGGCACCCCTCGTTAAGACGAGAGTAATGGATTACATCAAATACGACAGGAAGCCGGCCGGTCAGAACTTCGTCGTTGCTATCCTCTCATACCAGGGATACAACATCCAGGATGCAATAGTCTTCAATAAAGCAGCTATTGAACGTGGCCTAGGAAGGAGCTCCTTCTTTAGGACATACAGCGCAGAAGAGCGCAGGTATCCTGGCGGGCAGGAAGACAAATTTGAGATACCCACGCATGATGTTCTGGGAGCAAGGGCAGAGGAATATTACAAAAACCTGGATGAGGAAGGCATCATATATCCAGAATCCTACGTGCAGGGCTCAGACGTTCTGGTTGGAAAGACATCCCCTCCGAGGTTTCTGGAGGAAGGAGGAGACAAGCTTGGACCTCAGCGCAGGCGTGAATCCTCAATAACCATGAGACCTAATGAACAGGGATACATTGATAACGTAATCCTGACGGTTTCTGAAAGCAACAGCAAGGTTGTCAAAATTAAGGTCAGAAGCGAGAGGATACCTGAACTCGGCGACAAGTTCGCCTCGAGACATGGCCAGAAGGGTGTTATAGGCGCTGTGGTGCCACAGGAAGATCTGCCGTTCACAGAAGATGGAATTATTCCTGACATCATCATCAATCCCCACGCGATCCCGTCAAGGATGACAGTGGGTCACATACTGGAAATGATTGGCGGAAAAGTTGCTTCCATGAAAGGATCTACAATAGACGGTACCATATTCTCGGGCGAACCTGAAAGAGGACTCAGGGATGGTCTTGAGAAATATGGATTCAGACGATCTTCGACCGAGGTAATGTATGACGGCATCCTCGGAACAAAGTTCAAGGCAGATATCTTTACCGGAGTCATCTATTACCAGAAGCTTCACCACATGGTTGCAGGCAAGTTCCATGCCAGATCAAGAGGGCCAGTACAGATACTTACAAGGCAACCCACAGAAGGAAGATCCAGACAGGGAGGCCTCAGGTTCGGTGAAATGGAACGGGATACCCTGATTGCCCACGGAGCTGCCATGGTCATCAAGGACAGGCTGCTAGACCAGAGCGATGGTACCATACTGTACATATGCGGGAATCCGAAATGCGGACATCTTGCAATTTATGACAGAAGGAAAGGAACACTCAAATGCCCGGTGTGCGGTAATACTGGAAATATTCATCCTGTCGAGACCAGCTATGCCTTCAAGCTAATGAGGGACGAGCTTTCTTCAATGGGTGTAATGATGCGTCTTATCTTGGGTGATTTAAAATGAATGAGGGAATATCAAAGAGAATTTTTTCCATAAATTTTGCGCTGCTGTCTCCAGAAGAAATCAGGAAGATGTCCCAGATCAAGGTCATCACGGCTGATACGTACGATGACGATGGTTACCCGATCGAGCGCGGACTTATGGATCTTCACCTTGGCGTAATAGAACCTGGCTTGAAATGCGCGACCTGCGGTGGCAAGGTTGATGAGTGTCCCGGTCACTTCGGACACATTGAACTTGCAATGCCAGTTGTGCATGTGGGTTTCATAAAGGAGATCAAGACATTCCTTGATGCGGCCTGCGGTGTATGCGGCAGGGTCAAGCTTGTTCCCGAGAGACTTCAAGAATTCAGGTTGAGGGTAAAGGAAATAGAGAGCACATCAAGCGATCCAGACGCGCTTGCTATTGCATCAAAGAAATACATTGAGGAAGCCTCATCTACGCCTATATGTCCGCACTGCGGTGCACAGCAGAAGAAAGTATACCTGGATAAGCCAACAACATTCAGGGAAGAGCAGATTAAGATAACACCAAAGGAGATAAGGGAAAGGCTTGAAAAGATACCCAACGAAGAACTTTTCCTGTTCGGAATGAATTATGAAGTTGCAAGACCCGAGTGGATGGTGCTTACAGTACTACCTGTTCCACCTATTAACGTCAGGCCATCTATAACACTTGAAACAGGGGAGAGGAGCGAGGACGATCTGACACACAAACTGGTTGACATCATAAGGATAAGCCAGCGTCTCCGTGAAAGCAGGGATAACGGATCTCCACAATTGATAATTGAGGATTTATGGGATCTCTTGCAATTCCACGTTACAACATACTTTGATAACCAGACGGCTGGGATACCACCTGCAAGGCACAGATCCGGCAGGGCCCTGAAGACACTTGCACAGAGACTGAAAGGTAAGGAAGGAAGATTCAGATCCAATCTATCAGGGAAAAGGGTTAATTTTTCAGCCAGAACAGTGATTTCACCGGAACCATTTCTCTCAATAAATGAAATAGGAGTGCCTGAGAAGGCCGCGCGCGAATTGACTGTTCCTGTTATGATTAACATCTTCAATCTGGAGAGCATCAGGGAGATAGTCAAGCATGGTCCTGAACCAAGGGATGAACTCGGCAGGTATCTTCCAGGCGTGAACTATATCATCAGACCGGATGGTAGAAGGATGAAGGTCACGGTACAGAACGCCGAGGAAAGCTCTAAAAGAATCGAAGTGGGCTGGACAGTAGAAAGACAGCTCATGGAAGGAGATATCGTTCTTTTCAACAGACAGCCTTCGCTGCATAGGATGTCCATGATGGGTCACACAGTGAGGATTCTTTCTGGACAGACATTCAGGTTTAATCTTGCGGTTTGTACGCCATATAATGCTGACTTCGACGGGGACGAGATGAACCTGCACATACTGCAGAAGGAGGAGGCAAGAGCAGAAGCCAGGATTATCATGAAGGTCCAGGAACAGATAATGTCACCAAGGTTCGGCGGGCCGATCATAGGCGGAATACATGATCACATAACGTCGCTCTTCCTTCTGACGCATCTTAATCCTCTCTTCACGGAAGAGGAGACTATGCACATAATGAGCTATGTGCCTGATCCGAGAATGCCTGAACCGGGAATAATCAATGG
>JAKATM010000031.1 GCA_021818765.1 Thermoplasmata archaeon
CTTGATGTCGCCATGATTAATCATCCTGATCATCAGGTTGCGCCACGATTCGTCCATTCCGAAGCTTATGATGCTGTCAATAAGATCGTATTTGCTGTGGATGCTGCCAAATACATTTTTGACATATTCTTCACTCGCCATTTGCATCAGTTCGTTATCTTGGCGTACTGGGCATATGGAACGCCGTCTATGGTTATGATGTTCTCAGGATCTATCAAACCGAGTTTTATTGCCTCGTCTGTCACGGTCTTGCCAACCAGGTTTGCAATTGTACATATCTGGAGGGCTGACCTGAAGACATCAATCGATACCCTCATTGTGCCGTAGAAATTGTCTGTCACCGTTATGTGGAGGTTCCTCTCCCTGAATGTCTTATTCAGGAGCCGCAGCTCGGTTGCTGCAAGGAGGTTTTCATCACCTATCTTCGTGAGCTTCATGACGATTGCATACGTCAAGATACCACCTTTAGCTTATTGTCGAAAGGCTCGTAAATCTGGCCGTCCGACTTCAGCTTTGATATTATGCCCCTGATCTTGTTTTCGTCCATGCCCCTCAGCTTGCCCTCGGCTATCACGTCTGATACCTCCGCATAGTTAGACTCCTTCAGCAGTTCCTTGATTATGAGGAAAACGCTTTCCAGTTCCCCCCGCTGCCTTGAGGTTGTACCAGTCATTATTATGTTGGTGTCTATGACTCCGTCAACGCTCGATACATTTTCAAGATAGTTGGTTATAATCTCTATTGCGAGAAGGGCATCCTCTCTTGTAACTACCGCTGAAAGGCGTGATTTCGCGGATGCCTCTGAAAGCCTGATTATTGATTCCAGCTGCCTGGGCGTGATGGGTGTTGTATCGGGCGTGCTTCTCTTTCTTGTGCGCACATAATCGTTCCTGATCAGATCTATTGCCTGATCCGAAAGCCTTGGGAATACCTTGCTTCTTGCATATGAAACGTACTTTCTCATCAGGTTCTTCTCTATCTGCGGTATGAGGTCATTCTCGTCCGAGATCGAGTAGTCGGTTATCTCGTTTGACTCCATCCCTCTGTATATCTCTCCAACCTTGTGCGTTTTAAGGATGTGGTTCGCGAGCCTGTAATCCAGGTCGTCAGAAACCTTGTCTACGAGCTTGAAGATAACGTCAAACCTGGAGAGCAAAGGGAGTGGAAACTTTGTCTGCTCGGAAAGCGGAAGGTTCGGGTTGTATTTGCCGAACGTGGGGTTTGCAGCTGCCAATACGGAACACGTTGAACGCAATGTTGCCATTATTCCGGCTTTTGATATTGTTATGGAGTTGTGAAGAACCATGTCTCCATTTGCAAATGTGCTGTTGTCGGAAACGGCGATGTCATAGACCCAGCCGCATGAATACGGGACCCTGGACACTCCGGATATTCTCTTCAGGGTGTGGTCGCGGAACCATCTCCTTGATCTGGTTGCGGAGACGAGGCTGTCGAGGTAATCTAATGTATCGGTGTTTTCAGGTTCGCTCTCCGTTGAGATCACGTAGTCCGATTCCGATACCTGATCTGCGTCAACGAGCATTAGGGCACCGTTCTTGACAACCCAGAAGGGGTGGTTGCCTGTCACCTCTACGAATGAGCCGTCTTCCACGTCAATCCTTATCATTTCCCGTGGCGCCTTATGCCTGCTTACCTGTCGTATGGTGGTAAAACCCAATCCCTCAAAATTGGAAGTGGGCACCATTATCTTTTCCCGGACTTCAAGTATCTGGCAGTCCTTTCCATCCTCAACGAGATCGGGATTATTGTCTATCATGAAATCTACAAATTCGCCTATCCTTGTGGATGATCCCTCCTTGAGGCTTATAACGGTATCATAAGCAAATGACTGCTGTTCCATGGCCTCATGCATTGCACCGGTATCCTGGGGATCCATCTTGTCAAGCTCATCAATAGCTGCCAGCCCGTTGTTAGCCAGTACGAGAACACCAGCTTCAAGCGTCCACCTTCCTTCCCCGAATTCATCACGAACCGCCGCAGCAGTGAGGCCGGCGGCACTTGCACCCTTGCCGAGTGCCAGTACACCCCGGGGGGAAATATCCGCCATGTACCTGAGTAGCTGTGACTTCGCTGTTCCAGGATCACCAACAAGAAGAATGTGTATGTCACCCCTGATCTTTGTTCCATCCTTCATTATTTTCCTTATTCCGCCGAACATCTGGAGCGCAAGCGTTCTCTTTATGTCCTCATGCCCATAGATAGATGGTGCAATGGATTTGGTGAATTTATCCAGGACATTATCAGATTTTGACAGTTCGATAATCTGGGCTTCCTCTTCTGGCGATATATTAAGCGTTTCAATCTCCTTTGTCTCCTTCGAGAAGTTTAACGCGTAAAGATGTGTTATGAACTCTGTCAGCAGAAGGTTTCCGGCCCTCTTCTGCTCAGACATCAATATTCCATCAATGGTTATCCTGTCTCCGGGGAAAATGTAACCGGTTATGTCATCCTCCAGGACAACCGATATCCGCTGGGGCTGTGCGCCACCCTCAATCGTCTCAGGGTTTTCCTGAAGTTCTATTTTCTGGTAGTCGACGAACTCGCAGAGTTCTGGCATCAGCTTGAACCTGACTTTCGGCCTCTCCTCGCCGCAAGCTTCGCACTTGGAAGGTTCCTCAAGTTTTCCGCGGCTCTGCTCGAGTGCGGTTAGGCTGGCGCATTTAGAGCACTGGAATACAGCCAGCTGGATTCTTGGCAGCACCTCCGTGTTCTTGCGAACTATTCCTGAAACGCTAATCAGCTTGCCGATCCTGTCGCTCCTTATGTCCCGTATCTCTATGTTGAAGTCTTTTTCAGGCAGGTTTGTTATGCGTATGTTGATCCTCTTCGATTCAAAGTCCTTGGTTGATTCCAGGAAAGACCTTATCAGATCCTCGCCAGCACGTATGCATATTGCAGGGTTATCCTTGAGAGAAGTGGCAAAATCGTTATCGAAGTTGGCAATCTCCTGATACGGCACGCTGAGCGACTTCTGGTCGGGATAGAAGTCCCTGAGCTTTGTTATCTTGTCCCTGTATCCAAACTTATCAAAAAAACGGTCCCACTGGTTCTTGTAGGAGGAGACGGTTTCAGAATCCCCTATGATCATGTCTATGGTCTAAGCAATAGGGCAATTTAAAAAGTTCGCTGGATAAGAGATGACTTATTAAAATTCAGCTATTTAATGAGGGCGAAATAATAACTTTAAACCCCGAATTGTATTCAACATGATGAAAAAGCTTCTTCTCTTTGTACTGGATGGGCTCGGAGACAGACCAAACCCGATGTTGAATGGAGAAACGCCGTTGCAGGCTGCGTACAGGCCGAACCTCAATGCACTTGTTTCATCCGGACTGGGTGGATTGATGTATCCCGTCAGGAAGGGGCTTGTCTGCGGCTCAGACACTTCGCATCTCTCTCTGCTCGGTTACGATCCGGAGGCCGTTTATACGGGAAGAGGACCATTCGAGGCGATGGGCCTTGGCATTATAGCGGAACCGGGGGATATTGCATTCAGAGCAAATTTTGCAACGAGAAGCAGAGAAGGCATAATAGTGGACAGGAGGGCCGGAAGGGATATTCCGGAGTCGGGTTCTCTCTCAAAGAAGATATCTTTTACAATGAAAGGCACACAGTTCATTGTCAGGGAGGGGGTGGAGCACAGAGCCGCCCTTGTTGTGAGAGGAAAAGGCCTGTCACCAGAGATCAGTGACTCCGATCCTCACGAACAAGGGAGGCCCGCCATGAAAGTAAAGCCATTATCGAATGACGCTGAACACACCGCCGATATTCTGAATGAATACCTGGACAGGATCAGGGACATACTTGACACAAGCCCGGAAAACATGGATCGGGAAAGCAGGGGAAAGCCGCCTGCAAATGAGCTTCTTCTAAGAGGTGCAGGGATCACCCCGAGACTTGAACCATTCAACAAACGATATGGACTGAATGGAGCATGCCTTGCAGGGATACCGCTGATCACCGGCATTGGAAATCTTGCGGGACTGCACCTGCTGAAACATCCTGGTGCTACTGGAAGGGTTGACACTGACTACAGAGGCAAGGTCAGGGAGGCGGTAAGGGCGCTTGACGTGCATGATTTCGTGCTTGTCAACATCAAGGCACCGGATATCGCCGGGCATGACGGTGACCCGCTGCTCAAGAGGGATGTCATAGAGAAGATTGATGACGCCATGGGACAGGTCATAGGAATATCAGATGATACTGTAATATGTGTAACCGGAGACCACAGCACACCATGCACTACCAAGGAACACTCAGGCGATCCTGTCCCAATTCTATTCTCTGGCAATGGCATGAGGAGAAATGGTGTCAGACACTTTGATGAAGTGAGTTGTGGGTACTCAGGCTTTGATTTACTCAGTGGCGATGTAATGACAATGATGCTGCAGTTGTCAGACAAGCTGGAAAAATACGGAGCTTGAGTTATAGCAAGAAATTACTTCTGGGTATGGAAAAACTTAAGTAGTCCTTTGCTAATATGTTGTCTGACAATAATGATAACCAAAAGAAGCTTCCTTGATGAGAAGATACGAAGTGCAAATACCAGAGCCGTTACTTCAACGCTCAGAAGCAATTCAAAGAAGAGGTCTCTTGCCTATTCAACCAAGAAAGGCTTGCTTTATTCAATGGTGTTTTCCATACTTCTCTGGTGGATCCCTATAGCCGGGCCTGCAGCTGCTGGATACATATCCGGGAGAAAATCAGGAAACCCGGTCAAGGCCCTGCACGCTTCACTCATAACAACGGCTGTGTTCGTGCTGCTGACATACCTGCTAATACCGTTCAATGCAAATGGGCTTGGCCTTGTTGGCAGGTACCTTGAGAGCGGTGTTGCTGCGCTTGCTCAGAGCAAGCTGTTCGCTAGCTCCTCTGTCATAAATGACCTTTACACCGGATATGGTCTCGTACAGACATTCACGCTCATCCTTCCCAGTTCAATCCTTACGCTAATATCATTCAGCTATGCAGGAGGAGTGTATTCCGAGCTGAAGGAAAACGAGGAAGGGCTGAGCGAGGCCTTCAACACGAGAATTTATTCCGGAACATACCTGGCAAGCAGGAACTCGCCCAGGGTAGAACTGGAAGACAGAAATTCAAGAGGGATACAGAAATGGGCAGGCTACCAGCCGCAGTCATACGAGGATTCCGGCCTGGATTGGCACACCCTTTAGGCACTTAAAAGGAGGTAAACTGATTGGAAAGGAAAAATAAGGGACTCAAGGGAAGGCTTTCAACCCACCCCAAGATGAGATACCTGTCGCTTGCATTCAAGTTTATATTCAACGAATTCTGAAGCTTCGAAGCACTGAAAACATTGTGTTCAATAAATATTTAAGAAATTTGTTTCCCTGACATGCTTCGGGTATATTTTTTAAACCCAACTCAGTTAGTTCACATGCATCTTGTCGTGACAGGCGTCATTCTAGGTGAGCCCTTTTCAGTATACTCAATTCTAATGATTGCCGGTCTGGCCGCATCATCCATAGCATACTTTTACATCATACGCAGATTAAGCAGAGGAAAGGCACGAGCAAATGGTGCTGCAGCTTTGGCATCCAGCATTGCATTTGAGGTAGTTTTTCTAGCCCTAATTCTGGGAATTTTTGGCATTTTCCTCTTTATCGTGATTGAGATTATCACTGCATATTTTCTCAAACGAAATAGAAAAGATTCCTCAAGACGGGATACAGGGAAGGGAGATCAGAAAGCTCATTTTTGAATCCGCCATCAATATTATGAAAATGTCCAGATTTTTTGATCGTAATCTGAATGGTAACAGGGTTAGTCTAAAATATAGATTCCCTATAGCTGATTCATGATTGACGTTAAGCTCTTGAGGGAGCATAAGGAACTGTTTTATGATAACTGCAGGAAAAGATTCATGGATCCTGAACCGCTGGATCGCTTCTTTGCCCTTGATGAGTCATGGAGGCAGATGCTGAAGTCTGTCAACGAACTTAAGCACAGGAAGAACGAAATCTCCCTGAAGATCGCAAGTTTCGTAAAGGCGAAGGAGGATGTTTCCTCGCTGAAAAATGATGTCAGGGAAGTAGGCGAGAGCATAGATAAAATGGAACTTGAGCTTGCATCGATCGATAGGCAGAGGACGGATGTCGTCCGATCGATCCCGAACATTGTCGATTCTTCTGTTCCTGTCTGCAAGGGTGATGAAAATAATGCCATAGTCAGGTATTCAGGAAGTGCAGTGGTTCATGAAGATGACGTCAGCTATTTCAAGAAGAATACGCCACCCGGATCTTCTTTCACCGTTACCAAGGATAGGGCGGTGAGCCATGTTGACCTGCTGGAGAAGCTTGGACTCATTGACATGGCAAGAGCGGGCAAGACGGCCGGTGCAAGGTTCTACTATCTCAAGAACAGGCTGGTGAAGCTGGAGATGGCTCTTATGAACTATGCTGTTGATTTCCTGTCCGAGCGAGGTTTCACTATTGTGGAACCGCCTTTCATGCTAAATTTTGAGTCCATGAATGCAGTCACGGATCTGGAGACATTCAAGGATGCCCTGTACAAGATAGATGGAGAGGATCTTTTCCTGATAGCGACTGCCGAGCATCCCATAGGGGCAATGTTGAAGGACGAGATACTTGAGGAATCCGATCTTCCACTCAGGGTCGCTGGAATTTCGCCATGCTTCAGGAAAGAAGCTGGTGCTCACGGCAAGGACACAAAGGGAATATTCAGGGTCCACCAGTTCAACAAGATTGAGCAGTTCGTGTTCTGCAAACCGGAGCATTCATGGGACTTCCTCGAGGAACTCCTCAAGAACGCCGAGGATTTCTGCTCAAGCCTTGGCATTACCTACAGGGTTGTGAACATATGTTCCGGCGAGCTGAGCGTCCTGAATGCGAAGAAATATGACATAGAGGCCTGGTTCCCTGCCCAGGGAAAGTTCAGGGAGATAGTTTCTGCCTCAAATAACACAGACTACCAGGGTAGGTCGCTTAACATCAGGTACCGGACAAAGAATGGAAACCATGTCGTAAATACGCTTAACAGCACCGAGGTTGCGACAACACGGATGCTTGTTGCAATTGCCGAGAACTTCCAGGAAAAGGATAGCGGAGGAATTTCTGTCCCGAAGGTCCTGGTTCCTTACACAGGTTTTGATTTCATATCTTCATGATAACTAATCAAAGTATTCCCTATTTCTTTGACCTGCCGGCGGTCGGGGAATATTTTTTCCACCTGTCAAGGACGGGAAGCCATTTATCGTCTGCTATCTGATCCATCACGTTAAGGTGCTCAAGGATGCCAAGTGTTGCCCTGTCTGCATCCCTTACGGCGCTTATGAGGTCTCTTGTCGCATTGGTGCAGTCGCCGCCTGAATAGAGTCCTTTGATCGACGTCATACCCTTCTCATCTATGATTGGGGTTCCATGCGGTGTCAGCCTGAGCTGCCTCAGATAGGCATCGCCCATGAACGAAAAATCAGGCTCCTGGCCTGTTGCCTCTATAACCGTGTCAGCCTCCATGTAAAGAACCTTCTCCTTCTTTGGCACGGGTTTGGCTCTTCCATGTGCCTCTATGACCATATCATTCTGCCAGTACTTGACTCCAACAAGATGACCGTTCTCGGAAACATACTCAAATGGAGTTACCTCCCACATGTACTGGACTTTCTCCTCAACGGTCTCCTCCATCTCCTCCTCGGCATTCATCGACGGGTAGCCAGGCCTGTCGATTTCACGCCTCCTGTACATTATGTATACATGTTCTGCGCCCAGCCGCATTGAAGTCCTTGAAGCGTCATTTGCCGTGAAACCTCCGCCTATCACAACAACATTCTTTCCGACGTCTATTTTGGTGCCCAGGCTGACATCCTGGAGGAAATTCAGTGCATGATACACACCTGCGGTATTGCTTCCGGGAGTTCCCGTCATCCTTGGATCATGGTTCCCTATTCCAAGGTAGACGGCATCGTATTTGCCCATCAGGTCCTCGAACTTAACGTCCCGGCCCACCTTCGTGTTGAGATGCACTTCAGCCCCCTGGGACGTGATAAATCCAATCTCCTTGTCAAGCGTTTCCTGCGGAAGCCTGTATCTCGGTATTCCTGTTTTCATGAAACCTCCCAGAACGGGGAGGCTCTCATAAATTGCCACCTGGACTCCCTGTATAAGAAGGTAATAAGCAAGCGTGAGTCCGGTAGGTCCTCCGCCAATTATGGCGACCTTTTTGTTTATGAAGTTTCTCTTCGGAAGATGAACAATTTGGCTGTAGTCTGCGAATTGATCTGCCGCAAACCTCTTGAGGTGTCTGATGGCAATTGGTCCGCCGTCGTCATAAAGAACGCATATATCCTCACACATGTGTGTGCAGACCCTACCTATGATCGCGGGAAAAGGAAGATTCTCGAATACTATCCTGACAGTTTCGGCAGGATCGCCTACGGCAGTGCTCTTGATATACCCTCCAATATCTAGGCTTGCTGGACATGCCTGGGTGCATATGTTGCAGCCTATGCATCTGCTGGCCTCGGCGGTTCCTTCTCCTTCTGTGTATTCAATGACTGGTTCTAGCGTGAAGCTTTTGAGTCTCCGCTCCGGATCCTCATGCTTGATCTTGACCCTCTCAAAATTCAGCATTCGTGATAGTTAATCCCGCCAACTTAGATAAATATTATTTGCGGTCAAAAGCTAAATTCCGCCGCTTAATCAGCCCGGGAATTTTCTATAGAATGCGTTTTTGTGGATGCCTGGAGTGAGTCCAGTATTCTTGGAGGCTGAATTTGTCGCTTTTGTGGGATGGCAATAATCGATAGCAAATGTAAATAAACCTTCTCGCCTTTCATCCTTATAATGCCCGGGTATAGGAAATATAGAACTGGTGGATATAGAAGAGGACCAAACAGCAATTCAGGAAATCAGTATGATCAGGTCTCAGAAAGGATAAAGAAGCTTGACATGAGGAAGGAGGAGGAGTTTCGGTTCCTGCTCTCCAAGATTATAGAGACGCTTCCGGACAGTGTCAGGGGAGCAATCAAAGGGAGTGTTTATTCCATTGCGGCTAAAAAGGGCACCAAGGAAGCCAAGGATTTCATAATCAAGAAGAAGGACGAGGGCGTGATTGACGCAAAAACCGAGAAAAAGCTTATTGATCTGGTTTTTGATTACAGCAAATACAGATGATTGATGGTGAACTGAAAGCCAGGGCAGAGAAATACTTGAAGCTTGAGGAGGAGGCTCTTCTCAAGATCAGCATAGCAGTTCCGGCTGATTCCTCGTTATACACAATTGCCGAGGATTTCATGAGGATGGCTAAGGATTATTATTCGGATGCCAAAAGCTTCATTGCAAAGGAGGATTATATCAATTGCATCTCAGCCGTCAATTATTCCTATGGATGGCTAGATGCGGGCGTAAGGCTGGGTATACTTTCAGGTTCAGGCGATCACAGGCTTTTTGTTCACTACAGGTAGGTTCACACGCATTCTTTGGGAAATGTTTAAGCATATTGCTTTGTTAGCATCCTTATGGCCCAGGCAATAGATGATCTGATAAGAGTGATGGATCTACTTGCAGAAAGGAATGAGAGTATTCCTGTGGTAGTTGAGGGGAGAAACGATGTCTCCAGTCTCAGATCACTTGATTTTACCGGAGAAATCTATGCATTGAATCAGGGGAAGAGCCTATTCCAGAGGGTTGAAGAGATTTCAGCCGGCGGGAACGAGTTGATAGTGCTTCCGGATTTTGATAATAAGGGAGTTGCGCTAAAAGATACCGTAAAACGATATGTTGAAGGAATGGGCAAGACTGCCAACATATACTACTGGAACAGGATCAGGTCATTCAACCTCGTCACTTGCATAGAAGATATACCCAAGGCAATAGAACGCGGCATATATTCTGCAGCCATGGGAAAAGCCATAAAGAGTTATGCCATTCTCCAGGGAATTGGCATCAAACGTTAAGATAACATTCCTGGGAACCGGTGGTTCATGGCCTGCGATTGGAAGGTCCCTTCCCGCAATTGCCCTGCAGATAGATGACGTTTTGAATCTTCTTGATTGCGGCGAAGGCACTCAGAAGCAGATCATGAAGAGCCAGCTTTCATTCATGAAGATTGACAACGTTTTCATAACACATTTCCACGGTGATCATTTCATCGGGCTGCTGGGACTCATTCAGAGCATGTCATTCAATTCAAGGGAGCGCACGCTCAACATATTTGGTCCAAGAGGGGCATTCAGGATGATATCGAATGCCCTAAACGTTGGATATTTCACTTTAGGGTATGAAATTGTTATACATGAGCTTGCACCGGGAGAGACATACGACTTTGGCAAGTTCACTGTAAGGACCCACCAGAATGACCATCCGGTTCCAAGCATTGCATATTCTTTTGAGGAGCCGGATTTCCCAAAGATAGATCTGGAAAAGGTCCTTAAGATTGGGTTTCCAAGAAACAGGCTGGAAGAGCTACGCGAGAAGAAGCTTCTTGTAATAGGTGGCAAAACGTATTCAATAGACGACGTGAGTGCCGGCGTTCGGAGGGGAAGGAAGATAGTTTATTCCGGTGATACAAGGCCCAGGGAGGATATGAAGGAGTTCGCGAAGGATGCGGACGTCTTTATTCATGATACCACGACAGACTCCTCCCTTGAACCAAAGGTTAACGAATTCGGCCATACATCTTCCAAGCAGGCTGCAGAAATAGCGAAAGGAGCAGGCGTCGGCAGGTTCTACCTGTTCCATTACAGCCCGAGAGTTGATAACGTCGATAAGCTCCTGGAAGAGGCAAGAAGCATTTTCCCGCAATCATACCTCAGCAGGGAACTCCTTGAATATGAGGTACCGGTTAGAAGATAAATTGGCTCATGGATAACCTGAAAATATCTCCACTTTCGTGTTTCCCTGTGGAAAGCCAATGGACTGGATCTGCTTCCTGATATCGTAAACATGCCTGGGAGGCCCGCAAACCATGACATCCACATCCACGATGTTTGGACCTACTGCCTCTCTTATCGCTTCGTCCGAAGGCTTCCCGCCCCTGTATGTTTCCAGGCCAAGGCTGCCCGCTTGCAGGTATGGATAGAAATTGAACAGTTCATGCTTTCTCCTGAGATCAAGAAGTTCAGATGCAAACGCAACCTCTTCCAGCTTATTATTCAGGTAGAATAGCGAGATCCTTCTTTTCCCGATCTCTGTTTCGTTCCTTATAATGGGCAGGACCCCTGTAATGCCTATTCCGAGAGCAAAGAGAAGGAGATGCCTGTCGCCAGCCGGGGCAGCGAAGGATCCCAGTGGTCCGAATGCTATGAAAGACCTGTTGATATCTGCTGTGATGAGGTATCTTTTGAAGGGTGAATTTGAAATACGGGTCGCAATGGATAGACTCTCATGATCTTTCATGTCCGAGATTATTGAGAAGAAGTGCGTTCCCTCGACCTTGTTCCTGTCATATATCTCGGGTATCATGAGCTGAATGTGCTGGCCGGGCTTGAAAGTCAGGGAATTGCCGATTATCCTGAACTTGAACTCCATTGTGTCCTTGGCGATATACTCGCGGCTTTCAAGCTTCAGGTTGAATTGCTCGGGCATGTCTTAACATACGAAGACGCACAATAAATTTTGTGTATTCCGGGTCTCGTCATGCCATCAAGAGAACGGGAAACGTTTTTGAAACTGAATTTGATTGTGAGACGTGAGCAAGGACACTATAACTGCCCCAGAACTGCTGAATCTTATTAATGATCGATCAGTAACGATTGTGCACATTATGTCGAGGCGTGCTTTCGTGGAATACAGAATAAAGGGCTCAATATGGATACCTTACTATGAGATTGAGGATCATGTTTTTACTCAGATAGACAAGAACAAGACTGTGGTTACATACTGCAAGGACGAAAGCTGCATGTCCTCTCATATTGCCGCAAAAATACTCAGAGACAATGGTTACAATGCACTGGTATATCGTGGTGGGGTAAAAGAGTGGAAATCACTGGGCTACCCCAGCGAGTCTGGATAGTATGTTTTCAGATTTTGCGACTATTATTTCAAGTACTTTCTAAGTCTCAGGACCTTGATCTTGACGTCGCCAAAAACGGAATGGACCTTGTAGCCAATAACCATGAGTTCTCCTTTGCTGTCCTTTATGATTACGCTAATCCCAAGATTGGCCAGGAGTTTGGATATCCTGCGAAGAAAAGATAGTTTCCTTGCCCCCTTGGGGACGACCCTGATCAGTGACGAACTCAGTTTATCATTGAGAAGAGAAAGTTCCATGGAGGAATCCACGAAGCTGATCTTCGAGAACTCGCTTCCGTTGACTAATACGGTAATCGAGCCAGAGATCCTGGAAAAAATCTTACCTGCAATTGGTAAGCTTTTACTGTCGCTCATGAACCGGTCTTGCTGTCACGTTTACCTTGCCATTGACGGCGAAGACTGCGTTCATGCCCGGCAACTTGATTGTTAAGTTGTCGAAAACCAGTTCCACTGTACTCTTTGTACCCTCGACTGCCTTTATAAAGTTTTCAACTATAGACTCTTCTTCCATACTTCCATATATGTACATGATACTTAACATCTGCGAACTTGAGCTTCCCATGGAAAATTAAGACTGAGATGATTAATTTCTTCTATTAGGGGATATCCCAATATTCTGACAACACTTATGTGAGAATGAATTGGTTCTTGCATGCGTAATTATGCGTAAAGCTACATGTGTCTTATCGGATTACACATTGTGTCATTTTTATTTTAGCAACGCCATATATTGATATCCAAAAGGAGAGACCGTTGCGAAAATATATTTTGGCATGCGATTATGGATGTAACGCCACGTTGACCAATTGAAATATGAGAACAGTTCAGTGGTCTCGTGCTTTCATGATAATTTTCCTTAGCGGCTTGGCTCTTATCTTCTGACATTTCTTAGCAGCCAGATAATTGCAATGCCGATTAGGAATGCAAGGGCACCCATAGTAAAATAATAGAAATATATAAGAAATGAAGGGTAAGATCCTTCTAAAAATGGCCCTCCAGGGTTAAGGGAAGAGTTCATTGGAACATTTGTTTTTTCAAGCACAAGGGTTGAGGTTCTTTCAACGTTATTCTGCAGGTTAAGATCTGTGAACTTGCAGCTTACTGATCCCTCGACAATGAGACCGTTAAATAGATCGAGATAAATTCTGCCTGAAGTGTTTGGAGAGTTGAGAGAAACTTCACAAGTCCACAGTGATCGATCCATGATTTCATTTTCCATAGGCTGGATGGAGATTGAATATAAGCTACTACCGTAGCTATTGTTCAAGAATGCCTTGATACGGGATATTTTGCTAAGATTGGAAATCATGATATAAGGAAGATAACTTGAAATTCTCTGAATAGGTACATTGATTACGTAAGAAGGATTTGCTCCTTTGTATGCAACATTTTGTTCTATTCTTAATGTCGCAGTAGAGTTTGAAGGAAATAAATCCTCAAACAAGACGGTAAAGTATCCCTTTGTTGTTGAAAGTGCATGAGAGGTATTATCCATTGTTATCGATGCAGAGTAGTTAAAGCAGTCGTTGGCAGACCATTGAATGTTGTTATCTATCGATTCTGCTGGGTAAGTCGGTGTGACATTAGCTGAGGGCAATACCATCAAAATCAGCACGAATCCGGCCGCTAGCCCCACAAGTATTCTATGCACGTTAAAGTATTAGTTGATTGCATTTAAGAATATGCAATGTGCAGGAAAATAATTTTATCATGTTTACTCTGCGTCCTGTTATTCTATTTTATCTTATCACAAGACCATATTGCATGATACATGGTTTATAGAAATTCTTATTTTTTGTATATATAATTAGTATCATCCTGAACCCTTATTGTTCACATTGTAGGTTGTTGATATGCAATAATGCAGCTTATCACATCAATGGTACTTATTATTACTTCCTTGCGAACGCCCGCTAATGAATAAAGAATTTCTGATTATTTTGATGGCCTCGATAATTATATTATCTTCTTTACCGTAGTTTTCAACAGCAACGTAGCCACGTCGAACACGAGTGAAAGATATTTGCCCCAGGGAAATGCCGGAGGAGCATATATCTGAGACCTGACAACATATTCTAACGGAACCGCAAGTAATCAAAGCCTGGTATCAATAAGCGTAGACACGTATACGACTAACCTTTCAGCACTCTATGTCCAGGTGACCGCAGGAACATATACTGTAAATGCTACGGGTCCTTCAGGATATATAGTTACGTTGAAAGCAACCTCCGTGACGGTAACCGGAAACACTACACTGTCCGTGAGCTTCAGTTCACAACATACTTCTTCATCATCTGGTTCCATCTATGAAGGGCTTTGTATCGGCGTAGTTGTTGGAGCAGTTGCTGCTGGCCTTGGGGTAATGTTTGCAACTGGTACTGGAATATTCCGCAGCATGAAAAAGGGAGGTAAATCCACCTATCTCAATTTCTTCCATAAGCTAAAAAAATGAGGCGCTGGGTCTCTTTGAATTTTGCAGGAGTTCTTACTATAAAGATGCAAATATAATTTTTATTTGCGTAATTAAAAAAAAATGAAAAT
>JAKATM010000167.1 GCA_021818765.1 Thermoplasmata archaeon
CTTCCCTAGAAATGCTGTCTTCCTCCTCAGCCGAGGTCATCTTAGTATTGGACGTTTTACCTTGAAGCATGTCGAACGCAACCTTGAATAGCAGTATGCCGCCGGCGACCTCAAAATCTGAAAGGTTGATACCCAGAACGCTGAAAATGTAAATACCAATGAACATGAAGGCCACCACAATACCACCAGCGATCGTAATGCTCCTTTCAACGACCCTGTTTCTCTCCTTCTGGGTATAGTTTTCCGTCAGCGCCATCAGCGTAGGTATGGCACCAATGGGGTTCAACACAGAAAATACGGCGATGAACACCGTCACGAAGAATAGTATTGAGAGCAATTTTACACATACATATATTGGATGGTTATTTCATTTTTCCTCTTTCTTCTGTGCAAGAAGAAATCAATATTCTCCATGATAGAAAGAAGAAAGCGATACCATGACCCTGAAAAGCTTGTATGCATTGATCATGTCGCTGCCCTCTATGTCGACCGTATATGCATCCTTCCGCAAAATACCTGGGAGAAGCATGCAGTTGTCAGCCATTCCTGAATTCTGGAATTCTACCGATATCTTTACTGGCTCTGTGACAGTGTACAGCGATCCATGGCGTTTTACGGCACTTTCGGCTGAGGATCTGAGAAGATCCAGCGCTGCCTCTGATGAGAGCGAGTTGGCCGAATATCTGGAAAGACCGTTTTTCAGCACTGCAAATTCGCAATCCGTCAGGATTTCCCGCGCCTCGTTAACTGACGCTGCATCGCCTGCAACCAATCCAGTCCTTACGCCGAGTTTCCCGGCGACGGCAGCACTCAAGCCTATTTCTCCGGTTTCTTTGCCGTTTACCCATAATCTGTGAACGTTGGTAGAATATGTGTGGTCCAGGACTCCATTGAGCGTACCTGCATGGCTGTGATATCCCACCATAAAGAGCAAATCTGCTTCTCGTGCGCCCTCAACCATGCTAAGTTCCTTCGGCCAACCAGAAATTAGCCTAGCTTTTCGCGTTATTCTTGCAGCGGGTATGTTCCGGTTCCCGTCGTGTGAATCCACCACAGTAACCGATGTTGCACCGCCCTTAAATGCCCCTTCAGCCACTGCATTGATCGAGTCAACCATTGCGTCCCGCCCCTCATTGTAAAGGGCAAGTTCAGGCAGCACCTGTGTACCGAACGTTATCCCCTGCAAGCCTTCGGCATCAACCGAGATCAGAACCTTCATGATGAAAGGAAGGTGTTCCGGTAATATCTATTTTCCACCTTTCTTTTCGGAGAATGGCGAACATAGAGAAGCCACTATCCTATTCACTTGATAAGAGATTGAATAAATGATAAATAGTGATTTACAATCCTGCGGCATGCCCAGCAGAGGATTTCTGAGGCGCCTACTTGTTTTGGGCGAAAGACAGGCACTTCAGGACCTTAAGGCCTACACCGACCTGGCCCAGAAGGCAACGGACATACTTTCCAGCCAGTTATTGCAACCTTCCACCGAACAGGAAGAGTCTGTGGGAAAGATTAGGGCAATAGAAAAACAGGGCGATGACCTCACAATGTCGCTTAAGTCGGATATAACCCAGGGCGCGATAAATTCAACGTTGCTGGGTCATCTGCTTAACCTTGTAGAGACATGCGATGACATCCTGGACAAGACACTTTACCTGTCCAGGGAGGTATACAGGATGTCACATTTCCTTCATTTGAACCCGGAGCTAGCAGGTTATGTCAAGGATGAGGCATACACGAAGTTTTTAAGGATGCTTGACTACAACAAGAAAGCACTCACGAATCTTCAGAACATGCTGAGCGCTAATGATCTGGAGCATCTCAAGTCTGAGAGAAAGGCGATTGAATCCCTCGAGGAGGTCGTGGATGACATCAAGGATGATCTTATAGACCAGGTTTATGTTGATGCAAAGGGTTTGCACTACCTGGTTTTCACGCACGTTATGAACACAGTGCACAGGATAGATGATCTGCTTGACGACTGCGAGGATGCATCAGACCTCGTTATGACAATATCTAACTCAGTGAATCGCTGAATGGACATTTACTTCTATCTTTCAATCGGGCTGGAATTCCTCCTTGCCATGTTCGTTTCAGGTAACAACCTGTCCGCGGCGGTTGGCACCCTTGTTGGATCAAAGATTATGAGCAGAGCCGGCGGCATCCTGATAGGAGCTGCGGGTTTTTCTGCTGGATTCCTGATCCAAGGCAGATACATGAATTCAGTTGCACTTACACTTCTTCCTCACTCAACCTATCTTATAACTATTCTTTTTTCAATTGTGATTGTGATTTTTATTGTGGCGCAGCTCCTTAAGTCGCCGCTTTCTTTGTCCATGGCTCTTGTTGGCACTGCGGTGGGCATATCACTTCGGATAGGATACGCTGTGAACACAGGATATCTGTGGCTTCTTCTTGGAATATGGATATTATCCCCTGTTGCGGCTATTGCTCTCTCTTACCTGGGAAACAAGTATTTCGGAAAGGTCCAGATGAACAAGACCTGGAATATGGCAAGCACGCTGAAGATACTTCTTCTATTAACTTCTGCATTTACCGCATATACGCTGGGAGCAAACACAATTGGGCTTCTTGGGGGATTCGCCGGATTTACTGCTGCCTCGATTCTGTCCGTTATAGCAGGCATATTCGTAGGTTCAACTTTCCTCAGTGCCGGGGTTCTCAAGAGGGTTGGCGAGGAGATGTATTCGATGAGATATTTCAATGCACTTATATCGCTAATTGTATCATCATTCATGGTTGAAGGTGCCACCTTGTTCTCTTTCCCGCTATCTAACACGCAAACCTTAACTTCAGGAGTTTTTGGCGCAGGATTATCCTACAAATACAAGGCGCTCTTTGTCAGACCTTTCATCATTGTTGTGATAACCTGGATTGTATCGCCGCTTATTGGCATGTTTCTTGGCTTTTTGGTGTA
>JAKATM010000168.1 GCA_021818765.1 Thermoplasmata archaeon
CAAGCGAGCTCAGCAGAAAATACGGCCTCAGCCTTGTGGTTGTTCCATTTGCCACTCCGGAGAACAAGATAACTATAAAGGTCTTTATGCCTGAGCAGAGGATCCCCAAGGAAAACCAGAATCAGGTAATCGCTGCTCTGAAGGCCAATGGAGCAGAATTGAATAATGAAACGTGGGAGATATCTGATATCAAGAATCTTGACCTGCTTTCCCAGTACACATCACTTCTGAAGGAGGTGGAGAGCATTGTTTTCGACCCAGGTTTGATCGAAAATGGCGTCTACGTACAGCCATTCAGATTTATAAGCTCACAGAGGAAAATGATTTCTGACATCCTGCTGTCTAAGGCAGATTCGGGCCAGTCAAATATAGATCTTTATGCGGAATACCTTGGCAAGTCCAATGGTTTTCTCTCAATGCTCCGCGTACTTCACCTGAGGCAGAGCGTATATGAGATCGTGATAGAAGTCCAGCATGCAGAATCCATGGGAGGAATACTTGCCTACAGCGATCATTCAACCAACTGGAAACGCGAGTCCAAGCTTCCTCATGTTAACAACCTGGAGGATTATGTTTATGCAATTTACAGCGGGAGCAAAACCCCTGAAATCATCACCGATACAACCTTCATAGGCACTGCGGAAAGCAAGTATATAACCACAATGAAAAATTACAAGATTTACCGTGCATTCTTCGGTGACAAGCTGTCCAGTTACATCAGCCAGCTTATGATAGACGAGCACCTGTTCTACCTGAGAAGATGGTCTGAATGGTCGGCTGGAATACTGAACATACATTTCTTCGCGGGAGAACTCTTCGTGATGCGCATGACAAAAATAATGCGTGAGGTGAAGGAGAAATTCCCGAACATCGATTTCGCAGTCAAAGAGGTAAAAATGGTTTACAACCCATCATAAATCGGGTTGGCTTATCTTGTCATCCAACCATTTTGTTTCCATATTGTAAGCAGGCCATAGATAGTCGTGGTGAGCATTACTGCCATCGCTATAGATCCGTATGCAAGGGTCTTAAGCCTCTCCCTGTTGATCCGGAACGCAATAGCAAGTGTAAATACGGCGGTGGAAACGTAGTTAACAGCCGTCAGGAGTAGCCGGAGGAAATAGACGGCCCGAACATCGGTCATTCTGGACAGGAGCGCAGTAAGAGATGGTACATACGTGAGATGGTGGACGAGGAAGTGGTAATCTATATGAAAGAACAGGTATACCTGAGCAGAACCTATTCCAAGGAATATTATTGGAAGCATGTATGTGTACAAAAGGTCGAAGGTATAGAACTTCCCGGCTTTCTTCGCGGTCCCGTTGAACAGTTCCCTGAAGAAATTGACCCAGTTTGACCTGGCCCATCTTATGTTCTGCCTTACAAGCTTTCCTACTGTTTTTGGTGCCGTTACCTCTACTGCAACGTCAAAATCCTTGATGGCCCTGTAGTCCGATCTTATTATGAATCCGGTAAGCTGCCTGTCGTCCCCCAACTGGCTTTTTTTGCCGAAAACGCGATGATCGGTATATTCTCGGGAGAGGATGAAGGGTTTGACCAGGGAAGTCCTGTACATGGCGCAGGCTCCATCCAGAAGCATTACACTGCCGTGGGAGGAAAGGGACCTGAACAGTACCTCTCTTGATCGTTCCACGAATTCAGCACTGTATGAAATCCAGTTACCGTCCCTGCTGACCGACAGGTTAGCACCAATTCCGCCGACATCCGGGTCAAATTTAGACAGCATGCTGCTTACGGTATTTGCAGGTATAATTGTATCACTATCTACTAGCAATACAAAATCGGTTGTTATTTCTCTTATGCCTTCCGAAACAGCTTTCCTCTTTCCACCATGTTTCGGGAGGTAGATAAAGGTCCCGCCATTTTCATCAGTGATCTTTCTGTAAGGGTCAAATGAGGAGTCTCCGAGTACCACAAATTTTATCCCCTTTTTCTTCACCGGTGATATGACTATGGCAAAGATCTCTGGATCCTCATTGTACACGGGTATGAGGGCAGTAACGCTATCGGGGTTGACAGGATTTGTCCCCGTAGGCTGCCTGTAATTTATCGAATGATAACTATTAACAAGATAATATATAATGGAAATCACGGCAAGGCCGATAAATGCCATATTGACATAGAAAAGGATCACAGCCAATCATCACCTTAGGTTATAAATATTTTTATAGCAAAAAAGTGTGGGGATTGTATAATACTCTCACTGAGACGAGGAGAGCATTTCCCTCAGGACTTTCTTGTCAATCTTCCCTGTGCTGGTTTTGGCAAATTCCTTTACAAAGATGTATTCATCAGGGATCCAGAACTTGGCTATCTTGCCGGACTCAACAAGCATCTCGAGGTGTTTGTTGATATCGCTTCCCTTAAGATCGGGTTCGGAGGAAACGTATGCAACCGGCCTTTCTCCCCACTTGGGATGTGCCTTTCCAATTACCGCCACTTCCCTGACACCCTTGCATGTGCTAATGGCATCCTCTATGATCAGGGTAGGTATGAATTCCCCTCCAGATTTCACGGCATCCTTTTCCCTGTCCACAACGCTGAGATATCCTCTCTGGTCAAGGGTTCCAAGATCTCCCGTATGCATCCATCCGTCCTTCCAGAGTTTTTTTGTGTTCTCCTCATCCTTCACGTATCCATTGGTAAGCCATGGTGCCTTGGCGATAATCTCCCCGATGGTCTTTCCATCTTTGGGAACGCTCTTTCCAGTCTTATCGACTACTTTCAGGTTAACCATGCCGATGGGAACTCCAGCCTTAAGCCTGTAATCAAATTGTTCAGCTTCCGGCAGCTTCTGGACCTCAGAGGTGAAGGTAGATATGGTAAGTATGGGGCAGGTCTCGGACATTCCATATCCTGTGGTTGTCTGTATGCCGAGTTGCCGGGCTTTCTCAGCCAACCCTCTTGGAAG
>JAKATM010000169.1 GCA_021818765.1 Thermoplasmata archaeon
ATGTTTCCGTATCTATGTTTAGCCCATGTCCTCCGAGGAATGCAGTATAGATCATAACTATCATTGCCCCAAGCACAAAGGTGACGATTGCATATGCAGAGTAAAGGAATCTCCTGTTAATTTTGCTATTCTTCCATATATTCTCAGCTGTAATTATTACTGTGTTTCTCAAAACATAGAGGATGAGGAAAATCAGGATATAACTTATGAATGAATATGCCAATAGGGGGAGAATATCCGGTGCCATCCCCTCAAGGTTGACAACGTAGAAAACAAAGAATGTTCCAGTTATCTCCCAGATGGGAAGAAGGAAACTGAATACCTTTTTCTTGCTTTCTTCATACTTAAAAAGAATGGCAGATGCCGCCATAAGTTCTGTAGAGGCAACTGTGAAAAACATTGAAAAAATTATGAGATTTAGCACAACTTCAATGTCTATCGGTTGAACCATTTTGACCTCCTTGCCCTCTCCACTTCTGTCTGGACAGCTTCATTCTTCAGAATTTTATATGAAAAATAGAAACAGAATGGCACCACAAGGAAATAGAACACTATTATACCAATGCCAAGGGGAATTATCGACGGAGAGGTATTGGCCGCAGACTGTACCGTCATAACGTTATAGATAATCCACGGTTGTCTCCCAACTTCATCAGTAACCCAACCGCTATCATAAACTAGCACTAAAAGCAGCCCGGAAACAATCATTGCATAAAGTGGAAGGGTCGTTGTTATGGATTTTCTCCTGAAAAGCCTCCAGGCCAGATAGAGTGCAAAAAGGCCAACGAGGAAACCCCCTCCAACCATCGTGTCAAATGTCAGGTGAATGAATAGCGGTGGCCATAAGCTTGTTGGAAACTGATCCAGGCCTGGAACAGTCCCTTTTCCAAGTGTAAGCGGGAATGCCAGCAGGCTCTGCAGATGAGGTATTGACAGATAATAGAGAATCTTTCCCGAAGAGTATATCCCGCCTATTGTTTCAGCCGCCGAGGTTGAACTGTGCAGGTTGAGTTCAATTGCTGCATACTTCAGTGGTTGAAGTGTGATAAGAGCAGATGCATTCACGCTTCCAGATATACCTGCAAGTGCTATGGATATCAGGCCAACAATTGCAACTAAATTAAGTCCCTTTCTGTAAAGTATTCTTCCGTCCTCGGTCTTTGCCTTCATGAAGCTGTATGCAAGATACGTTCCGATCAGGAACACGCCCGCAGCAATTGTTGCCGTTACTACATGCGCATCCTCGTAGAATCCTGACGGGGAAAGAACTGCCGCAATTGGATTTATATCGGTAAGAACGCCGGTCTTCAGGTAATACGGTATGTTGAATCCAGTCGGGGTATTCATCCATGCGTTTATCAGTGTTATGAAAACCGCAGACATAACCGTACCGACTGCAACCATTACAGACAGGGACCAGTGTTTGTACCTGTTTTTAAAAGCATCCCAGTAATAGAAATAAAGCACCAGTGAAATTGATTCTAGGAGAAATGCAAACACTTCATAGTAAAATGGGAGAATATCAACCTTGCCGACAACTACCATGAAACTTGGCCATAGGGCAAAAAGCTCTACCGCTAGGACAGTACCACTGGCAGTGCCGACAGCAAAGAAAATTACAAAAGCTTTGGTAAATCGCCTAGCCATTGCCTCATAGTATGGATCTTTCCATCTAATTGCAAGAAATTCGGCAAGAGATATAAGAATGCTGAAACCTATACTCATAGTGACAATAAGAATATGTGAAGCTAAGGTGAATCCCATCAGGAACCTATCAAAATTTGCAATAGTTACCATGAGTCGATTTGCTATAACTGCAACGAGTAAATACTTTATGCACGGGCGTTTGAAAGACACCAGAAAACTTTCGCTGGAAGCTGTACAAAATCATCTCTGAATTAAGAGAAATTTAAGTTTTAGTATATTTTTCAAGGATTCGGGTCATATTCTTGTTACTGAAACAACGAGATCGTCCTCTTCAAGATCGACAAGCTTGACCCCGCTCGTGACACGAGATATTTCCCTGATGTCCTTCACTGCAATCCTTATCGACTTCTCACCCTTTGTCAATATTAGAATCTCATCATCGTCTTTAACGGAGATCGCAGAAACAAGTTTACCGGTCCGCTTGTTCTCCCTGAATATGAAGACACCTGATGTTCCCCTGTTGTGTACAGGAAAATCACCTGCCCTTGTCCTTTTTCCTATTCCCTTCTCTGCAACGCTTAAGATATAATCTTTTTCTGAAACGGCAAAAGCTGTTAGCACCGATCTGCCCCTGGGAAGGCGCATTGACCTGACACCGCGGGCCTGTCTACCCATAGATCTGACATGCACGGGCTCGAATATGGCAATCTTTGCATCCTCGGAAACAACTGCAATCTTGTCGCCTTCATGCAGCACCTCAATCGCCACGACCGTGTCTCCATCTTCAAGCGTGACTATCCTGATGCCTGTGCTTCTTATATTCTGCAACTGATTGGAATCTATCTTCTTAATGTAACCTGCCCTGGTAGCAATGAAGATATGAGAACCCTCTGTGAAAGAAGGTATCATTATCTGCCTTACGGTCTCTTTATCCTGAAGCTTCAGGAAAGACTGCACAGAAATCCCGTTGCTTGTGCGTGCTCTCTTTTCAATTTCGTATACTTTGCCAGCGAACACCCTTCCAAGATCCGTAAAGTAAAGTATGTCGTCATGTGAATTTCCAGACACCGCTGATCTGATCACATCCTCCTTCCATGTCGATGTTATAATGCCCTTGCCCCCTCTTCTCTGAGATCTGTATTCTTCCAGGGGTACCCTCTTCACAATGCCTTTCTCAGTTAATATAATAACACAGTCCTCTTTTGGTATCAGTTCTTCCATCGATCTTCTTGTTATTTCACCCTCGATGACCTTCGACCTCCTTTCGTCTCCATA
>JAKATM010000170.1 GCA_021818765.1 Thermoplasmata archaeon
GGAAATGGAATGGTTATGCTCATGGGAATTCCAGTGACGTTTAAATAATAGGGCCCAAGGTCCGTAGAAACTGGACCGGTGTAATAGACATAACTTCCATTGGCGAGAGATATGGTAATTGACGTGGAAGTACTAGATGATGAATTTACAATCCCCAAACTCAAGTTGTATAAAGCACGGAATATCGGAGGTAGTGAAAAACTGCTGTTTTCGACTGTTACCTGCCATGGCATTCCTGTTGGTAGCCCGGTTTCCTTAAAAGTCACTTTATATGATCCCAGCAAATTGGACTGAATAGGAGATTCAGCCGGCGCCTTAAAATTATGCAGCAGCGAGTCTAATTTACTGGCGCCAGAATTGGTCGCTGGCTTTGCTTGTTGCACCGATTGAGTGCTGAAACTTGAAGCCTGCAATCCAGAACTATAATAACCATGCGACTGCATCGTGCTGGTTCCGTTCTTGGCTGGTATATCGTTGCCTGGAAGAGCACTCGCAACAGCCAGCATGGAAACTATCATCAGGAAAACGACTGCAACTGCCAATAGTGCTTTGCGCATGCTGTAGTAAATTATCACGGTAATATTAACCAGACAGTCACTTAAAGTGAGCTATTCGGCCAATTCATAAACTTGCTTTATGCCCATGTAAGGTGGATGCCTAATGGCAGCAAAATCGCTGGGCAATTCCCTACTTAAGTGCTAAAGGGGGAGGCGATTCATTCTTCCAGGATGTCTAGATCCTGTGTCTATGTCATGTATCACCTTGTGAATTGCTGTATTTTATGTAAGGATTGTTATAGGAACCTCCGCGGTGCGCAACCCAGTGATGGGGATTTATCTCCCTGAACCCTTCCTCTATTTCGTCGACTTCTGCAAAGTTTGCCGCATGCATTATGAAAAACGAAAATCTGGAAAGGTTCTTGTAAAGCAACATTCTGTTCTCAAGAAATTTATCCTGCAAGATGCGGGGGAGGTACTTGTTGTACGAGGAAAGCATTATAATATAGACAATTATGGTCCCCGGTGCCCTGTCAGCGTTAAACGACACCTCTTCATATATGACTCCGTTATGGATCAGGTTATCCACTTTTCTTCTTAAAGTCCGCAAAGGTATAGAGAGATCTTCTGAAAGTTTCGTCAGGTTAGCTTTCAGTGGATCTTGCTGCAACAGGCCGTTAACTATAGATAATTCCAGACCGCTTATTGGGTCACTTTTCCTTGCATTACCTTTCATGATTTCGATAATGTTCTCGTCCAGCTTCAGGCATTGGGGGAGAAGTTTCATCTTCCTTTTCAAATCATCATCGTTGAAAGCGATTGCAGACACAATACCAAAGTCTTTTTCAGTTATCCCGATCTTTCCGGAATCTTCATAAACTTTGGAACGCAACGTTCCTATTATAACTCTTTCAACAAAAGGCAGGGACTCAAAATCATTGACTATTGCATCCATAATTTCCCTGGACTGGTTCATAAGGATGTTATAGCGCACCCACGGCATGAACCCGTCATTTGCGTAAAACTTGATTGCGTTTATGAAACCTGAATCGAATAACTCGCTCAATCTGTTCCTCACAACCTGTGGATGAATAGTTAGTTCCTTGGCTATCCTGTAAACACATGGCCTGTTTGAAAATCTGTCAAGGCCACCCATAGGCCACTGGAATTTTTTAATGATGTCTCTTGATATCCGGTCGAACATGACAAGACAGAGAGAGCAACGAGGAACCTAAAAATATTGTGTTTATAGATAGCAAAGGATTGCTTTAAAGGCTGATGTTTTTGAAAACCCCGTAATACCTGATTTCATAAGGCAATATATCTCAGTCGTCCTTCAATGACGTATCCGTGTCTTCTCCACCTGTGAAGCTCATAGACATGCTTGAATAGACATCCTCAAAGCCAAGGAGGTCCCGTGAGGATACTGGAATTACCTTGCCGGCGACATTAATTTCGCTGAATGCCCGAATAATCCCTGCGAAGTAGCTCTTATCTGTCTTCTGCTTCTCATCCATGTATGCTTCGAGCAACTTGTCCGTGTCTTCCTCCCATTCCTTTATTGTGTCCATCTCTTTATCCGATATCAGGTCGCTCTTGTTCATCACGTTCATGGAAGGCTTGAAGAACCTGGAAACCACGGCGCCATACAGAAGTTTCTGTGAGACAAAGCCCGATGGCGTAGAAGCAAGTACTGCATCGGATACGAATGCAATTGTTGCCCTCGAACCGCTAAGCGAATCCACCAATTGGGGAGCTGCTTGCCTGAACGCAAAAAGTTCTATCTGGCCGGGAGTGTCGAATATAACGTAATAATCGTCAAATTCCTCAAGTGGCTTGAGCATAACCTGAAAGTTTTCCAGCAACAGATCTGCGGCTACTATCTGAGCGCCATTCGGGCCCAGCGAATATTCTGACATTACCTCGCTCAGCGATATCATGTCCCTGATGTCAAAATCTGCATCATACGGCAGATACTCGGCACCAGGATCTAGGTTTGCAACCGCGGTATCAAACCCCTGTGCAATCATCCACTCCTTCAATGACGCTGAAAAGGTTGACTTGCCTGTTCCTGCAGCACCTACCGCATAAATGGATCCGATCATGATGCATCCTCATACGTTTCTAGCGTATCTTCTTTGTCTTCCGCAAAGGTTCCTGTAATAGTTCGCGCAAGATTCGCTATCCTGGCCTTCAGGTAGTCAGGCATATCGTAATTGTTTGAAACGCGGATAGTCTCTTCCAGATACTTGACTATCGATGCTTTGTGTATAGTTAGATTTATGCTTGAATTTCCGCACTTCCTGCATTTTCCGGAAAGAGGGATTCTGCGGTACTTTGTATTGCATTTTGTGCACCTGAACTCCTGGGAGAAGAAAGCCCTGAAGTTTCCGTAGATGTCAGGCAGGAAGTGAGAGTTAAG
>JAKATM010000171.1 GCA_021818765.1 Thermoplasmata archaeon
GATATAGGCTCAGGAATACGGGGACACAATCACATATCTTGTGGAAGGAGGGCTTAAGTTGCCCACAATAAACTGATGAAATCAACAAAACTTAAAAGGTAAATACTCATTAAACTGTCATGGGTGTTAATCTCACGTTTGACCCAAACAGGAAGCACGTTGTTTCATTTGACACTGCAAAATCCCTAACTGTGGATATGTTGAAAAGGTATTTAAAACCCGAAAAAGCAACCCTTTGTCTGACATTAAACTCAAAGCTCTTGCAATTTGTCCTGGGATAGGGCCTTTACTTTTTATATGATTTCTCAGATTCACTTTGTTATGTTGGGAAATGCACATCCCGTTCTTTCATTGAAAGAATTACGTCTCACTTTGATTGTAGAAAACGTGCTCAGTTTGCCACTATACCAAAGAGCCTTGGATCAGAACACATCTAACATATACGAGCAGTATGAATCCCGTGAAGAAGTGGAACAGGTCCCGACACAATGAAAGGGGATCTGGAATCCGACAAAACCTATTTGAGGGACAACGAGAAGGTGAAGGAATTTCTTCATCGATTTCCTGGCGCTGAGAATAAGATTCAGGATACTGAAGGTTCTGAAGGATCACAGCTTCCCGGGAAAGATGTCAGTTAATGAGGTCATCTTTGAACTGTCAAAGATGGAAAGGATCGTTAAAAAGAGCTGTACCCAATACTTTGCGGCGGTTCCAAAGAAGGTTGAAAGATTGTTGATCTGTTCAGGGACATGATATCTATGGGTTAATTCAGAGGGAGTTGGGGTAGTAATTACTAGATACAATGGCAGTGACACCGGTGAAAAAGAAATCTAAGAGTGGCATTGTTTACTACTGTAATTCCTCAATTTCTTGGTGGATAAACAACTCATAATTCTGATAAACCCGTATTTCACTGGTTGGAATATGGGAGAAAGGCGTTTGAATGTATTCCCTATTACTACATACATGAATGAGCGCATCCTGGAACTCTCAAAGATCTACGCCATGGTTCACGTTGCAATGGTATCCCTTGCCGAAATACCCGAGAAATCATAGAACATGGCCGATCTTTTCGGACTGAAGTTATCCCCTAAAGTCTTGCGGAATTAAGGTACGAATAACATAACAATATTGAACCAACCTGCATTCGTTGTAAATATCAAGTCGAGACCTCCATGAAAGTTCAGCTTGAATGCAAGGAAGAAACCAAGTATTAGTGGCTTAGTACCTAATAACTATACCACTAAAGACGAGACGGGTATCAAAAAAGATTGCTCGACCAAATACGCAACGTACCTGCTCGCGATAGTGGCAAGCCTCAAATTCTCATGACTCCAAATGCCTTAGTCTTCTCGCTAATAGAACCCCGATCCTTTTATGCTTCTCTTCATTAGTATGGAGCCTTGCATATTCTGAAGCTTTCTCTATTACGACCTTGATGTCATCCTTCTCTCCCATCTCCATAGCTGCGCATTTATCAGACCGATACTCTTGCCATATCAAATGCAGCTTTAGGATTCCAATCAATGAAATGGATACCAAGAGAAAAGAAATGATGACCATATCGATCAGATCATCCATTCCATACAGCAATCCTTGAACGAAAGAAATAAGAAGTCCCCCAACCGAAAGCACAAAAAGGAGCATCAGCATATAGGTCACTGTCATATCCCTATGGACATAGTGGCAAATCTCGTGTATTATTAGTGCTCGTTTCTCTCCGGGGCTTAACCCAAAGAAGAAAGTTTCGGAGAGAACCACTCTCGGAGTTTTGCCCTGAATCGAAAAAGCAGGAGACCACGTCATGGAAGGAGTGCGGTGCAACTGCCTATAAACCTCTATGTCTTTCCCAAGCATCCTTTGTGCCTCCTTAGAATATTCTTTGGAAAGATCCGTATCTTTAGAAGCCCCTCTCACTCTGCGGTCCATATCAATTCTGTCTATACCGCTTTTTCTCTCACGTCTCTTTGTCCCAAGATAAGTTCCTACTCCTGCGAATACAGCCACAGTCAAGGGAATCAGAAAAGCGCTGATTTGTGGGTTAAGATAAATCCCCTCTACAACAATGAGTGCGAAACTGACAAGTAACAATATAATAAAATAAAACGCCCCAGAAAAGGGGAATTTCTTTTTGTCTGGCATAGGCATAGTCTCTTGTTAGCGATAAGAACCTGCTATTTATTATTCTGCGACTATGAATGAACCTATCCCTATTATGACAGCCCACCCAAGTGGATTCGACATAAACCCGAGCATTATCGTTGCAACAAGGGAATCATCGAATTTTCCAGAGGCGGGAATGGCACCAGCAGCGTCTTCTATTCCTAATAAACCACCAAAGAAATACCCATAAGCTTCTAATCCAACATCAAGAAAACCTTCAATTATCCAATTAGTCACACCGAGAACGCCAGGATTAGCCCCCGTGAGTTATTATGTACCAGATAGTATCTCCGGTAGGGGCATTGTTTACTCCTGGTACATTCACCGGAACTCCTATGTTCGCGTAGTTCAACGGGGACAGTACTGCTTTCCGCGCTTATCACAAAGCCATACACTGGAATTCCTACCATTGTCAAAATAAGAACAATAGCTCCAACGGGCCAGAAGGCACTATGGACTGCAGACTACGCCAGGATGAAGTCGGCTACAGTGAGGCAGCATATCAAGGAAGCAGGCACAGCGGCAAAGGTCCCGCAGATACACCTTGGGCACGCAAATATACAACACGCAGATCTATACTCACCTGCTTGGCGTGATGTGCATGGCGAGATTTATGACCTTTACAGTAAGTCCGGGAGCATGATTTTTTCGAAAATGAGGGGGCAATGGTTCTATGATTGCAAAAACATGCAATTTTGAAAATGATAAAATTGCGTTTGTTACTAGTGGGCGCACTGGGATTTGAACCCAGATCT
>JAKATM010000172.1 GCA_021818765.1 Thermoplasmata archaeon
TTCCGATCTCGCATCTTCCTCATAATATTTTTTTATTCCACAGCACCTACACTGAATGACTATTTTGCTGGAAAGCAGATACAGACTATACTTGAACTAAAGAGGCTCGCGACAAACTTAGAGTTATTAATGTTAATCAAAATGTGACAGCGAATCGTATTTCCCATGCCCTCGCGGAACATAGTACATGTACGATACGCAGTGGGCTTTACCGTCGGGTTCGGGATGAGACCTGGTGTGACCCCACTGTTATGGCCGTCACGAAACTGTTATTTCAACAACATATTTAATAATTTTCCAAACAAAGGGCAAAGATCTGCAATAACGTATAAACGATATTCATTCCTATATTAGTGTAAGAGTACTTTAGCCTAAAATGTAAGGTCTACATTTTATCTTTATCCGGCACATCATTTTTTGTGATGTCCATTGACATATTAAAGCCGGCCAATAGGAAAACCGTGCTTTTTTTCACTGTCCTCCTTTCAATAACGGTACTTGTAATTTTAATAATGCTCTCTGACTCGGAGAATTATTTTACGCCATGGGGAGATAAGTACTGGCTCTTTCTTTATACCTCCATAGGACTTGCCATAACGCTCACACCAATTATCATAATCGCATGGCACGACAGGGTAAGTTCCCCTGCGGAAACTGGTTTCAGGCACATGATCAAGGTAATCTTCGGATCACTTTGGATACTGGATGGCGTTCTGCAGCTACAGCCTGAGATGTCCTTTGGCTTCCTTTCATCTGTCATAATCCCCGTAGTTTCAGGTCTTCCAGCATTAATTCAGCCGTTTTTTATTGGGATTGTATCAGAATGGGGACATTACCCTGTCATCTTCGACGCGATATCAGCAATAGTGCAGATAACCATAGGGGTCGGGATCCTGCTGGTAAGCAGGAAGTTACTGCTGAAATCCATCCTGCTTCTCTCAATAGTATGGGGCACAATTGTCTGGGTGCTTGGCGAGGGTTTGGGTGGTACTCTAACCGGGGGTGCATCATATCTCTCCGGGCTCCCAGGATCGGCCCTGATCTATGTGATGGTGGCTGCAGTCCTTCTTCCTGACATAACGGATGAAGTGGCAGCAAAGATCATGTCAGCATTTCTTTTCTCTTTATTCCTGTTTTCTGCAATAGAGCAGGCGATGCCTTCAAACGCTTACTGGTCCGGCTCAGCCCTCTCGTCCCTTGCCGGTGGAATGGCTTCCAACATTCAGCCTATATTCCTTCAGCGCACGATCTCGGCCTTCTCCACCGCCCTGCTGGCAAACCCGCTTGTATGGAATGCCGCAATTGTCGCTGCATTTCTTATCATTTCTGCTTTATGGATCCGATCCAGGAGGATCGCAGCGTGGGTTACTGCCGCTGTATCGCTATTTGTCTGGATTTTCTTCCAGGATTTTGGAATCATCGGAGGGTACGGTACGGATCCAAATACTGCACTCCCGGTCATGCTGATATCAATCGCTATGGTTATATACCTTAAGCCCACGGCGGAAAGAACCACTTCACGAATCAAAGAAGAGAGCGAGATGACCGATGCCACCAGTATCCAGCAGTGAAGCGTCTGGAATCTATGGAATCAGCCTCCCCATATAAACAGCCGTTCTTTCGGACAGCTCCTGAAACATCAAAAAACTAAGTATAGCACTTATATAATATAAACAGATATATGAATATGGCCTACCTTATTGTCACCAGCCGCTCACCCATTAGCCATGAGAAGGTAAATGGTAAACATGTGGCAAGAGAGAACATCGGCGGCGTTGTAACCGCAATGCGCAGGATCATGCAGAGTGAGGGGGGTACCTGGGTGTGCTGGGGTGATGGCAGGCTCGATGGGGATTACCAGCACGAGAAGCTGGAAACATACAGCATAGAGAGGGTTTTGCTTTCCAAGTACGAGAAAATAGGTTTTTATGACGATTTCTCCAACGGGACCCTTTGGCCCCTGTTTCACTATTTCAGGGAAAGGATAAAGTTCACCGTCACCGGATTCAATGCGTACTATGATGTCAACCGGAAGTTTGCCAGGGCAATCATGGAGAATCTTGATGAAAAAATGATCATCTGGATTCATGACTACCAGTTGAGCCTCGTTCCAGGCATCCTCAGGGAGGCCGGTGTTAAGAACAAGATAATATTCACCTGGCACATTCCCTGGGTCGCAAGCGAATTCTTCGCAACGCTGCCCAGATCCGATGAGATAATGGCAAGCATAGCCAGATCTGATGTGATAACGTTCCATAACGACACTTATGCCGAGAACTTCATATCGAGCTACAGGTCTATTAAGGGTGGGTACGGTGATATAAGGCGAAAAGTTCATTCGATATCCCTCGGCATAGATACTTCATACTATTCAACCGACAACGTAAAGCCGCTTGGAGGGCATTCCTTCAATGGCAGGAAGGTAATATTCTCCATAGACAGGCTCGATTATACCAAGGGCCTTACAAAGAAGGTGCTTACCATAGAGAGGCTGCTGCGAATGCATCCGGAATACAGCGAAAAATTTGTTTTTCTCATGATCGTAACGCCCAGCAGAACCGGCGTGCAGGAGTATCTTACAATGAAGAGGGAACTTGAGATGACCATAGGGAGGGTAAACGGTGAATACGGGTCGCTGAACTGGTACCCGATCATATATATCTACAGGAAGATAAGCCAGAAGACACTCCTTTCCTATTATGTCTCTGCCGACGTTGCCCTGATAACTCCGCTGTTTGACGGACTTAACCTTGTTAGCAAGGAATTTGTCAACGCCACAAAGAAAGGCGTCCTGATAATTTCCAAATTCGCAGGGGCATCCGCAGACCTGAAGGAAGCGCTGATCGTGAACCCGAACGACCTCG
>JAKATM010000173.1 GCA_021818765.1 Thermoplasmata archaeon
GCTGGAGAAAAAACGTCCTCCGCAGACTTAACGGATTCAATGGTGAGCATGGGCTTGCCTGCAACCAGCTCGGAGCCAGGCTTTGGAAAATCAACATAAACTATATCCGTTAGTTGGTGCTGTGCATAATCAGTGATGCCTACAGTTACAGTTTTCCCGTCGCTCCTGAACCACTCATGTGTCTTTGTGTATTTCAAGTCCTCTGGTACCTTAAACATATCTCCAAGAGCATAAGAGAATATATAAATAATATTTTTCAAATCTATGTAAGTTGAGGACTTTTATTGCCTGCCATGTGAAAAGAACCGCGGAAATCGATGGACTTCTGAGCGAATTGGAATCAATAAGGGGGGTGACGCCTGTCAGGACTCCGGAGCTTCACCTGACGCTTTATTTTAACGGAGATACTTCTAATGAAACCGCTGAGCGTGTATCAGAGGTATTGAAGCACTTTGACTACAGGAAATTCAGCATCAGCCTGACGGGGATAGGGTTCTTCCCAACGGCCGCCAGTCCAAGAATCGCTTATATCAGGGTTTCGGGATTCCCTCATGATCTTCACGCAAAGCTAACCAAAAGCCTTGGAAGTTATGTTGATGGCAAGGCATTTACGCCGCACATAACATTTGCCAGGTTTCACGCGCGTACAGATTCATCGGCTCTGATTGCAAAATACGGCAAATTTTATTTCGGGAATGCAGACATCAATGAACTCTGCTATTATAAGAGTGAACTTAGGCCATCAGGCCCAGTGTATACCGTTATCAGTTCCGTTCAGCTGATATAAGTGGTCTTGTCCTTGTCCTCGGTCTTTGCCTTTGGGCTGAGCAATGCCTCATCGCTAAACTCTATTGCAATAATTCCGGAAACCGGTATCAGCCTGAACAATGTCTTATTCTCGGCGTCGCTAATCTTGAAACAGATGGCCCCATCCTCCCCAAGAATCGTATATCCAACAAATTCTCCCTCTGTCTTCATTGGAGCATCATCACCACTGTTCGATATTACCAGATATTTTCCTCCTTTCTTGATTTCGATCATTTCCATATTTATCAGCGAGCGTGACAAAACTTTAAGAATATTATTCGTCCGCTTCCCCCGGACGGCTTAGGCATTATTATCATAAAAATGTTTTCGAGACTGCAACGAAACAAGAATGAGAAATACAACTATTTCAGCGCACTGATTCCCGATTCAATTTGCTCTACAGTCTTTTTGTAATTATCAAGTGCCATCTTGATATTGACTTCCACCCAGCTCCACGCTCTGAGTATGTCTCCGGAACGAAGCCTGTATTTCTTTACCTTGCCTTCCTGGATCTCTTCAAGTATATCCATGGCCTTGAGCTTATTCAGGTGCCTGTATAGAGTGGTCCTGCTTGTGTTTAGATATGCCAGGAGTTCATCTCCGGTCCAGTATCTGTCTGATCTTGCGAGGAAGCATTCCTTGAAAAGCCTAAAATAAGCAGATTTTGATATTACCTGAAAATCCGTTGATGGCTTGAGCCGTGGTATGTAACCAATGTCCGACAGAAAAAATGCTATTGTTTTATCCAGATCATTCTCCGCTGCTCTGGATGGTGCTGATACGATTGTCATCCTGAACATTTGACTTCCTTCGGTTAGATACTCAGGACGTATAAAACCGTTTAGAACGTGAAATAACGATATTCGTAAAAATCTTTAATAGACCGATATAATATTCACATATGCCCATAATCGAAGCTACCCCTGTCAATATTGGGGGGACTGCCATCGGCGGAGGGAAAACAACCATAGTCACTTCCATATTTTCGGGTGACTCGGATTCCCTCCTTTCGAGATTCCGTGAGGGAACTTATAATCCCCGATTCGTCTATGAAGTCAGGTACGACCTTTTCAAACGAAGAGATTCAGGCGATCTCAGGAAACTTGTTTCCGGCCTTAAGGACATGTCGGTTGATTTCATCTTCACTTACAGGTTTTCCACCGAACAGGAAGGCAGGCTTATGTATGAAACTGCAATTTCGCTGGAGGTACCGGCGCTGGATATTGAGGTTGGCGTCATGCCAGGAATGGACCTTGCAGCATATGGAGGAACAGTTATCATCTCTACACATGACTTCAAGGGAGGAAGAGTGTCGCATATGCTTAACGGAATGATGCGGCTCGGTGGAAACATGTACAAATTCGCTTCGTCATACTCAGACCCGCATGGCTTCTTGCTTGATCTGTCTGACCTCTATACATTCAAAAGAGACAGCAGGATACCGGTATCCCTTGTTCCAATGGGCGATGGTAACTCTGCTCTGAGGCTCTTCTCAGGATACATGATCTCCGATATCGTGTATGCAAGTGCGGAGGCTCGAACAGCCCCGGGACAGTTGTCAAGGAAAGACTATGAGGAATTCTTCGGAAAATTTTAGAAGAGACCGGATGATGTTACGATGAATGCGATCCCTGAGATCACGAAACTCACCGCAATTGCGGCAAGCAGAAGACCCATTATTCGGGATATGATGAGGGACCCGGTCTTTCCGACCCTGTCAAAAATCTTCGTTGAGAATTTCAATATATAGTATGTAGCGACCATGACTATCACCACAGAAAGAAAAACACTTCCCTTTTCGGGTATGCTGACACTCAGGGAGTTAAAATAAATGATTGCGGTGGTTATTGTTCCAGGTCCAGCAAGAAGCGGAGTTCCAATGGGAACTATGCCTATTGCTTCCTTTTCCTGTGATTCCTCTGTTTCTGCCTGTGTCAATTTTGTATTTGAGGTTTTGCCCTGCAGCATGTCGAATGCAACCTTGAAAAGCAGGATCCCTCCCGCGATCTTGAAATCAGAAATGTCTATTCCAAGCAC
>JAKATM010000174.1 GCA_021818765.1 Thermoplasmata archaeon
GAGCGACTTAAATATTACCGCTTCTGTTTCAGTATCCTGCATCATTGGGGCAAAGTCGAATGAAAATAAAACAATTTGCAACAATTATCTGTGATTCTTTAATGCATAATCCTTAGGGTAACTATCGTTGAACATGAAAACAAAACCCGTCCACTAGGAGGGTCATCTATATTTTTTTAGGCCATGAGACGTCATGATCATGCACAGGTATCTCAAATGGAACGGGTTAAGGGGGATCTATTAGTGGGTGTTTGCAGGCATCATCAGCACAACATATCTGAGCTTGCTGCGTGAAGTGATGCTTGAAATCTGTTCTGTGATTTCATTAGTAGCGCAAACAAAGACATGGAAAGGAAGACCCGCGCATGGCCCATCTTAATGGATTATAACTTCTGCATGATCTGTTCCTGGAACGCGAGTAAAATGGACCTAGACTTATGTATATGATTCTCTAATTCATCGTGGTGAGGGGAACATACATATCGACAATATGGGTATGCAATCGGGGAACACAAATACAGTAAATTAAATACTTCAAAGGAAGTAAAGCAGGTTCAATAATTTCAATAGTTAAATCTACATGCCTTGACACATGAATAATCAGATGAAGAAGAAACTCAAAAATGGTGAAGTTGTCCTCGGATCATGGATAACGATATCGAGCCCTGAGATTCCTGAGATATTATCTGTTAACGACTTCGACTGGTTCCTATTCGATATGGAACATGCACCACTTACAGTGGCACAACTTGAACCATTATTACAGACGACTTCCAGAAAGATCACACCATTGGTGAGGGTTCCAGTTAACTCACTCATGTATGTCAAGCAGGCCCTTGACACTGGAGGCGAAGGCGTTATGATACCGATGGTGAATAGCCCAGCCGATGCCTCCGATGCAGTTTCTTATACCAGATATCCACCGGTGGGCATAAGAGGAACAGGAGCGCGGAGAGCTTCGCAGTATTATTCTATGCATTCTGAATACCTGAAGACAGCCAACAGCGAAGTTATCGTCATTGTACAGATAGAGACAAAGGAGGCCGTCAACAATTTTGAGGATATCATATCCGTGGATGGAGTTGATGGCTGGTTTGTAGGGCCAAACGATCTGGCCGCCTCTCTTGGCCATTTGGGCCAGCCTGAATCAGCTGTTGTTGAAGATGAAATGAAAAAAATGCTGAAGATTGCAGAGAGATGTGACAAGCCTGGAGGTACACTTTCATTCGATGTAAAAAAGGCGAGAGAATACATAGGTGAAGGATTCAAAATAATGGCAATCGGATCTGATGATTATTTCCTTTTTAACGGTGCAAGGGAAGCCCTTGAAAATATAAGAAAGGGATTCCGTTAGAAGTAAATTGAAATAATTTTTTTGGAAGTCATACAAAAGATTTGGTTGAAAAGCGATATTATCCATTGTGCCGAACTCAATATTAATTAGGTTATCAGTCATTCAAGCGGGTGGAAAAATCTCGTTTTATAGGGCTGGAATGCATTCGGTGCGGAGAAATCTATTCTGACCCGCAGATCACTGTTTGCAGGACGTGTGGCGACGTCTTAACAGGTAAGTATGATCTTACAGGTCTCAAAATTAACATAAAGGAGCAAAAACACTCAATATGGAATTACGTACCAGTTTTGCCACCGGTTCTTCCTGAAAACCAGTTCTCATTAGATGAGGGGGACACTCCATATGTAAGGCTAGAAAACTACGGCAGCATGATTGGCGCCGGAAATATTTGGGCCAAACTTGAGGGATGCAATCCGAGCGGATCCTTCAAGGATCGGGCTGCTAGCGTTGAGGTATCGCTTGCAAAGCAATGGAAGTGCGCTGGAATATTTACTGCATCCTCGGGCAATGCCGCTGCAGCACTAGCTGCCTTCGCTGCTCGTGCAAGGCTTAAATGTCTAATACTGGTAAGGGAGGATTCAACCCTTTCCAAACTGGAGCAGATTTCTGCTTATAATCCACGAATTGTTAGGGTAAAGAAACTCTTCACCAACAAACAAACCTTGATGGAATCCCTGAAGAGAGTTGAGACGCTGCTCCCAGGCTGGAGGAACGGTTTCGTCTGGGCACCGTTTAATCCTCTGGCCGCCGATGGGGTAAAAACAATTTCATACGAGATTTCTTCGAAGAAAGTTCCGGATTATGTATTTGTTCCAACAGCTGGAGGAGATCTTCTCTTCTCTATTTTCAAGGGATTCAGTGAACTAAAGAACATGAACCTTATTGACAAAATGCCAAAAATCGTGACAGTGCAGGGCGATAATGCCAGCCCACTGGTTCAGGCATTAGAAAAAAACCTTGACCATGTTGAGGAAACCGGTACTCCCAGCACGATAGCAGGTGCCCTTAGAGTCAACTTCGGAGCAAACCACGCAATTAAGGCTATAAAGGAATCTGGAGGGTTTGGAATATCGGTGTCAGATCGGGAAATAGAAAATGCCCAGAAAAACCTTGCAGAGCTGGACGGAATATTTGCAGAAACCTCTTCTGCTGCCGCTCTTGCAGGAGTTGAAAAAGCAATTAGAAACGGGCGAGTCCAAAAGGATGCAACAATATCTGTAATTCTAACCGGGACAGGATTCAAGGAATACCAGTTCAATCAATCCGAATTGAAAGGGATCGAGTTGCTTGATTCAGTGAATGATCTAAAGGTTTATTAGTTGGAAACAGACCGCGCCAGGATCCTCTAGAAATTCAGAAGTTTTGGAAGTTTTTAGATGCAGGCATAGATCAATTTATGAAATTAATTAATTCATAACATTTATTTATCCTGACTTATTGTTCATTGAGTGATAAAGGATGGTTTTAGCTTACGTCTTGATAG
>JAKATM010000175.1 GCA_021818765.1 Thermoplasmata archaeon
GCTGACGAACCCTACCGGGTACATTTCAAAGAGAGGCGTTGATGGAACGACGTCTCCAATCGGACCCTCTTTTAAGTGCCTGCGCCTGAAGTCGTAGATACTTGGAGCATGTATGAATGCTATATCGGACTTCATTAGAACAGATATCTTTCTCCATTTATTAACTGATCCCTTACCTGTTTATCATCGTGCCAAAAAGAGACCTTGGTTTATTTCCTCAAATATAACTGTTTTAAGGTACTTGTAAATTCAAATTACCTTCTTAGTCTGTATTATGATGTTCAACTTGCCCTCGGCGTCTTTCTCCAATATTTCATTGCACTTGTCGCACTTCAGGGAGCCGTCGGGTTCGAGATGGAATTTTGATTCACCGCAATTGGGGCATGTGCTCCTGACCCAGAGCTTTGAATAATCCGTTCCATCAATGTATCTCTTGGCAATCTCTTCCCGGTTTTCCTGCTGCCTGGGTTTCAGGGTTGAAGACATCATTATCGAAGTTATCCATGCAAAGCCCACGAATGCCCATATGAGAAGGAAAACCGTGAGTAGGACGGAAAACAGCAAATTATCAAGCACAATGAATGACGTCACGCTGAACATAGTTGAGATGAAATATGCAAGCAGAGAACGCGTGAAACCGGATCTAAGGCAAATGTAATTAAGGACCATGACAGTAAGTAGCATGGAGATCGAGTCGGGCCCAACCAAAGGGACTATGTAACCGAGAACCAAGTCTATTGCCGATGCAGTTAGAACAATCTCAAGGTTTCTCCATTTTCTCATCTGAGGATTATTCTGAATGATACCTCTTGCCTCTAAATTCCTGAATATATAAGCTACTGGATAAACGGCGACCAATTGCATGACCAGGGAGAAAAGAACTGCTGAGAAACCGTATACCACAATAGCTGAGCTGTCGGGCATACCAAGACTTGATGGGGATACGCCTGCAATTGCCTCTATCTCGGATAGGAAGAGATCCAGCAGTGCAAACGCAGCAAGATATGTGGCATAAGACCGGTTCGCGTTTCTGCCTTCAGTGTCACCCCTTAAAAGGGATTTTTTACCATAAATTATCAAGTATGAGATATATAGAACAGCGGCAAGGATAATTATCCATGATAGATAGACAGTAAAATATGTCACGACCGAATATAGATATGCTGGCGTGTAACTGTGAATATAACTATAAGCGGGACCAAGGTCATAAGCTCCAACGGCGGCGACTGCAACCGCAGATATGGCAGCAATAATGAAAAGAAAAGCTGATGCCCTTGCAGACAGCGGAACTCTTCCCGGCTTCACCTGTTCAACTTCTGGTTCCAGTCGACTTCACCTTCAGGATAGCGTTATGCTCAGTCTGTTATTGATCTTTCCCTTCACGAGAGTGGTCTTGATGTTTATATTGCCAACTTCAGATGTATTCCTTACCTGCGTGCCCATATCAGGGAATTCAGGATAGTCCTGTATCTTTACAAGTTTTATCTTTTCGAAATCTGGAACCTTCCCCTTGGTGACTGCCATCAATTCACTGGATGCCTGGAATTCAGCTTTCGTGACAAATCTCGTTTTCAATTCAACGGAGGCGTTAACAATAGTCTTTGCTTTCTCTAGTATGGAATTCACTGTATCTTCAGTTAAGTTGTCAAGGTAGATATCAATCCACGCGGAATCATCATAGGTCTGGTTTATTCTGCAGTTGGCTGAATAATCTTTAACAGCTATGCCCTGTAATATGTAAAGGGCCGTTCTGAAGCGCATATGCAGGTACCGGATATTCCAGTCGATAACCTGATTTACCTCCTTTCCGATTATATCTGTGGGATAAGTATCGAGAGACATGAGATGGATACCTTCCCCATCATACCAAGCGTCCACGATGATATACTTCTTGTCATCGATAATAACATCCCCTCTGTCGTTTGGCTGTCCGTCCCCGGTAGGAACGAAGACACTTTTGTCCACCACCAGATCCGTAAATTCAACCTTTACTGCTTTTCCCTTACCCTCTTTTGCATACGGATCTTCGATATAGGATCTTTCTGTTAACATTGCATCTATATGTCCTGTTTTTTTAAAACGATTTCCCTAAACAACACTGCATTAAAGCTTTAACTTGATAATGATACCGCCCTCGATGGATTTGGAGTTCCTTTACTCCCTCAAGAGAGAGGGGGTAAAGCTTGATCTAGATATAATGCGTGAGTTTGCGCCAAGGCTCGGTAACCCACAGGATAAATTCAGGTCCTTCCATATAGCTGGAACAAATGCGAAGGGTTCTGTATCTTCATTTATCTATAATGTACTGAGGCAGAGATTCAGCACCGGCCTGTACACTTCGCCTCATCTCGTGAAATTCAATGAACGCATTGTCGTTGATAAGGACTTCATAAGCAACGAGTACATGGAATCATTCATGACGAAATATTTGCCCGTTATAGTTGATCTTATGAAAACAAAGAGAAACCCGACGTTTTTCGAAACAACAACTCTAATGGCATTTGATTATTTTTCAACCAGAAAGGTCGATTTTGGATCAATAGAAGTGGGACTGGGAGGAAGACTTGATTCCACTAACATCATCGATCCTGAGGTTTCAGTTATCTGCAACATAGGATATGATCACTTTGACCGCCTCGGCTGCACGCTCGATTCGATAGCGTATGAAAAGGGCGGGATTATTAAGAAAGGCAGACCCGTTGTCCTTGCAGATCAGAAGGAAGAAGTGGTCAAGACGATCAGGAGGATTTCAGATCTAAAGAGCTCAAGGCTCTTTGAAGTTTCAAAGAACAGTATGGCAGAAAACG
>JAKATM010000176.1 GCA_021818765.1 Thermoplasmata archaeon
ATGCCCTGAGTTTCTCGTTTCCGAAATCACTGAACATCTTCGCTGACAGGTTCTGCGCTATGAAGAGGTATGCAAAAGTCCCGAATTGCTTGCTGAATTCCAGAACAAGTTCAACAAAATCCGAAAGCTCAATACCATCCCCTCCGTTTTCTTTCGAAACGAGGAGACCAAAGAGTTTTTGTCTGCCTAGTGAATTCCACAGGTCATCAGGGAATTGCTTTTTATTGCAGACAGAATTAAAATATTCTTTTCCAAGATTATCGGCAATTTCGCTGAGTTGCTGCAAATTTTTCATAAAAAATCTCCGGATCATTAACTCGACGGATCACTTCCCTTTGTAGGAAGCCTTCCTCTTCTGGAGAAATGCCTGGACACCTTCTTTCAGGTCTTCGGTATAGAAAAGAGAGGAATTTTCCTTAAGCTGATATTCCATAGCCTCATCTGTTCCAAGATGCGGGCCGTTGTTTATAACAGCCTTGATGGCGCCCATTGCGAGAGGAGCTTTCTCTGCCAGTGTTTTTGCAATTTCGGAAGCCTTTGTTAGCAACTCTTCAGGTTGTGTAACATAGTTGACAAGCCCAAGCGAAAGTGCTGTATCTGCAGTCATCCACTCACCAAGAAGTGCAATTTCCTTAGCTTTCAATTTACTTATGTTTCTAGGCAGTCTGACCAGTATTCCTGCACCCGGACTGATTGCAACATTCACTTCAGGTAACCCAAATTTAGCCTTGTTTGATGTTACAACAAGATCAACTGCCTGTATTGTCTCAAGGTTACAAAAACCATTTACCGCAGCAATGATTGGTTTCCTGAGGTGCTCCATCTGCCTGAACAGATCTATCACCTTCCTGTTGAATTTCTCAATGCCTGCTGCATCATACTTGAGGAATTCGTCAAGATCTCCGCCAACTGAAAAGCCCTTTCCTTTCCCGGTTATTATCAGAACTCTTATGTTCGAATTCATTGCAGATTCAGATAATAGATAAGTGAGTTCGTCAACAAGACCCTCATTCCACGAATTCAGTTTATCCGGCCTGTTAAAGGTAACTGTAAGGACCCTGCCTTCCTGTGCTGTTTCTATGTATTTAAATTCCATAATTAGTTATAGCGGCGGAATTTATAAAATGTTAGGTAATATTGGGTTTCTGTTATTAGTTAAAATGTGATACTTAAATCTAATTATTATCGTTCATTCATACTAATTTGAAAGTACACTGCATCAGAAGACAACAACCCCCCTGCCGTCAATTAACCCGCTTTTGAGTTTTTCCAGTGCATCGTTTATCTCTTCTATCCTGAATCGCTCAACGTTTAACCTGATTTTTCCCTTTTCATACAGTTTGACTATGTCATCGAGATCATTGTAGCTTCCAACAAGGTTGCCCATGACAGATATTTCAGATCCAACGAGTTTAACAGTTGGAACATTCAATGCACCTCCATACCCTATTATTGAATATATGCCACCTCTCCTTAATCCCTTAATCGAGGATTGTGGAGTTTCAAAATCTCCAACAAAGTCAAAAATTACATCTGCCCCGATGTTTTCTGTTAGTCTTAACAGTTCACCAGAAAAATCTCTTCCTGCAGAATGTATTGTTTCCGTGACGCCAAGGCGCTCTGCATTTCGAATTTTCCTCTCGTCAGCGTCAACAGCTATAATATTACATTCAGTCAGGCATTTTAATACCTGGACGGCGATCTGCCCAAGTCCTCCAGCACCGATCACTGCAATATTCCCTTCAGGTGGTATCGTATGCATAACCTTGTTCAGTGCATGGTAAACAGTCACTCCCGCATCTGCAAGCGGGGCAGCTCCTACCAGATCAGTTGATTGCTTCAGTTTTACAAGGCTCCTGCTTCCAGTTCTGATATATTCTGCGAACCCCCCATCGCTGCCATCCAGTCCCGGAGAAAAACCGTTATCGCAAAGCATGTCCATTCCTGATCTGCATGCCCTGCAAAACCCACAGGAGTTCTGGGGATGGAGTATTACTGGATCGCCTTCCTTTATGCCCTGGACATCACCATTTATCTCTTCCACAAAACCTACGTTTTCATGGCCGAGAGTATACGGGAGGGATGGAAAATTCATGCTCTCTTTCATCAGACCATCAATTATGTGGATATCTGTTCTGCACACCCCGGCGGCTGCTGTGCGGATAATAACATCACCTGAATTAATTGAGGATGGAACATCTATATCCGATACCTGTAATTTCTCACCGTAGTTGAAAAGTCTAGCAGCCTTCATATAATCTACCTCATCGAAATCAGGTTAGACTTATATAAAATATTCGCGCAGATGGAAGGAAATGACCCAAAGGTTTTATTAAAAAGCACTATCCCCAGTTACCCTATTTAAGTCTGGTGAATATTATGATTGTAGTACCTCCATATTACCTGAGTGCAGAAGATTATGAAACCCTGAAACTCATAGCAGATATTATTATACCTGGAAATGGCCCGGATGAACCGGGTGCTTCCGCTGTTGGGACTGTAAACTTTATTGATTCGGAATTTGGCAATATGTCTGAAAATGAGAGGGAGGAATTAAGAAAGGCAATAGCACTCTTTCATGATTATCCTAAAAAATCTTTTGGAAAAGAACTTTCAGATCTCAATAAGGATGAAATTTCAGCACTATTTAAAAAAATGCACACCGATACAGCATCGCGCCTAAGTTTTCTTTTGGTGAGATCTCTTTGTATCATGGGATTTTACTCTGATTATGTTGATCCATGGTATGACGGGATCGGTGCATGGGCCTGGATGGACTATGGTGGCAAGGGAATATCT
>JAKATM010000177.1 GCA_021818765.1 Thermoplasmata archaeon
TGATCGTGATTCTGTTATCAACGTTGATAAGTATAGCACTAATGGGCAAGATATTGATGTGGATATCACAATCCCCGTTTAGGGCATGCGATATTCAGACGCTTCGGATAATCAGGGACCGGGATTCTGTCATGTCTATGATCAGGAAGGTGTCCGAAAATAGAGATGTTCCTGTGTCCATAATGAACAGTAGATATGAAAGGGTAAAACGCATACAGGAAAAAGAGGTAAACCGAAGAATATCGGTGGTTGAAAACGCAAGGTTTTAGTTCGTTCCAGCCGTATTTCCTTTTTTTTAAACACTCAGGTGATGGAGAACAGATTTTCAGAGGATTGAAAAGTGCGGTTCATTGCATTCCTTGCGCGACAATCATCCGGATCTATATGCATCAGGCACCTCAAAATTTGGGGTGATTACCTCAACCCTCCCGTAGAAGGATAAATCAGACTTTATGGCCTCGATTTCAGGAGACATCTCCGGTGCGACAAGAAGTATGCTCCCCTCCAGATTCACAAGCGGGAGATCTGATATCTCTTCCCTGTCCGAAATACCGGCAACATTGCTGACGCGCAGTGCATCAGACAGAATTCTGGCAAACAGGAGTGACTCCGGCAACTTATAAACTATTATCTTTGGATCCCAGGACTTCTCCTTTATCCTATCTGCGATCATTCTGGCGTGACCATCGATCTTTCCATAGTCGCTTGCATCACCTGTGAACAGAGCGGAAACACGGTTCAGATCCTCGGGCCTCTTTATTCCTATGCTGTGAATGGTTTCATTCTTCTCATAAGGTAGAACAACCCACAAATCGCTCTCCACAAGCTTTGAATAAAAGTCCGGTACGTATGAAGACTGCCTCTTCAGAAAGATTGAGGCCGTTACAATCTCTGCGTCAAAATGCGAAGTAAGCTCCTCGCGAATCCTTATCATTGTTTTCCCGGTGTCAACAATCTCGTCGATTAGAAGGATGTATCCATTTTCTATGCTACCCAGTTCCTTGGGAAAGTTGTATATCTCAACGTCCTTGCTCGCAGTTCCAATATCAGAATAATAGCTGGCCCGGATTCTGTGCGCCTTTATGTCTGGAAACCTTTTCAGGACCATATAGGCAGGAACCATGCCTCCCCTTTCAATGTATACGAGTGAGGCGGGCTTGCCTTTCTTATTTAGTATTGTGTCTATGAGGGTTTGCGCCATGCTGTCCATTTCATTGTAAGCGCTGAACTCGAAACCGCTTTTCAGCCTCATGAAATTAAAGAACTGCAGCCATTCCCTGGCGCTTATTAGTGGTTTCCTGAGGAACCCCTGCTTGACCAGTTCCTTTGATATCCTCACAGATTGCGGCTCTGAAAGAGATGAGAGCTCAAGTATGTCGTCTTCCATGAAGAGTTTTTCCGGTGTACCGTCAAAAACTATGGTCCCCTTGCTCATTACCACAACTCTCCTGCAGTATTCGGCAACAAGTCGCATATCGTGCGTTATTATGAGTATTGTCGTACCATCCATGTTCAGTTCGGTAAGGAGTTCCATGATCTCCTTGGACATTTTGTAATCCTGGCCGGTTGTTGGCTCGTCCACTATGAGAATTTCAGGTTTCATTATTATGCTGCTGGCAACCGCCAATCGCCTTTTCTGTCCTCTGCCAAGAAAGATAGGATCCTCGTCAGCCTTGTCAGCCAGTCCTACTCTTGCCAGGACCGAATTTATGCTTTCCTCAGCCTCATCCCTCCTTATTCCTATGTTCTTGAGACCGTAATATAGCTCGTTTTTAACGCTCCTCGTAAATATCTGATGATCCGGATTCTGGAAAACATAACCCACATGAAGAGGGATTTTTCTTCTCTCAGACTTGCTGTTGGCGGATATTCCAGATATATCAGCTGTTCCACTGGAAGGTGCAGCTATTCCGGAAAGTACCTTTGACAGTGTACTCTTTCCTGAACCATTCTGCCCGACAATGGCAATCATCTCGCCCTTCTCGACTTCCAATGTTATATTGTCGAGAGCCTTTGTTCCGTCAGGATATGAATAGGAAACACCCTTGACATCTATAATCCTTGATGTTTTTGGCCTTGTTTTCCTTTCGGGGACGAAACTGCTTTTCTCAAGCTGGAATTTTGGCTTCTCATCAAGCGAAAAATATTCAGATAGCTCCGAAACATCCGGGAGATAGACATTGTACTCCCTCAGGATATCCGGTTTGCTGTAAAGCTCAAGCGGCTTTCCTAGCTGCACTATCCTCCCGCCGTACATTACTGCTATTCTGTCAGCGAACTTCAGCATTACATCTGGATTGTGCTCTACCAGAATTATGGTCATGTTTGACTTCTTTCTAAGATCAGCAATAGTTTTCATGACCTCAAGCTTGCCAGCAGGATCGAGATCTGAAGTTGGTTCGTCAAGAATGAGGAGTTTCGGCTTCATTGCCAGGAAACTCGCTATAATCAACCTCTGCTTCTGGCCACCAGACAGTTCTGCAGGATGGATTCTCTCGGCAACGTCTCGATACTGCCCGAGCCCGACCATGTCCAGTGCTTCAGTTATCCTCTTGTTAATCTCAGCTTTATCCAGACCCATCATCTGCAGGCCAAGCGAGACCTCGTGAAGCATGCTCATGCTGAGAAACTGGCTTTCCGGGTCCTGCATTACAAATCCAACACTTGGTGCCATGGATCCGACGCCATCCACCTCGTAGTGGTCATCTACCTTTTTCACGCCGCTGACCAGCTGTCCAAAAACCTCTACCCTTCCGGAAATGTGTTC
>JAKATM010000178.1 GCA_021818765.1 Thermoplasmata archaeon
AATTGACACAACGCATGCTTCACTAACGCCTGCAGAGAGGGCTAAAATGGGCATACCGGAAGGATTGATCAGGCTCTCCGTCGGAATAGAGGACTCAGAAGACTTGGTTGAGGATTTCCAGAAAGCACTGGCATGAGGCATCAGTAAAGCGAAAGGGATCCCGTGATTGCATCAAGTTGCTCTGACTCTGCAGGGCCAGCCCCGAGGCAGGTTACTGTCCCGGGTGGAATCTGCGTGAGACCGGCATCCGTAATGAGAGATGTGCTTATTCCAGCCGCCTCGAACTTTTCCTTTACTTCATATAATCCCTTCAGGTCATCAACCCTGACAACGACCTTCTTCTGACCCTGGTCCAGCCATTGCCGGAAGATACGTTTATCCTTCTTCATTGAATGAAGCGCCAATGAAACGGCCGCATGTGCCACCTGTGCCGCCATTTTACCCTTTCCGAGATCCAGATCCCTGCGGACCACAATGATCATCTTAACCTCGCTTACCATGGAACACTCTTCCTTTTCATCCTGAAGCCGACAATGTTTACGGCTCTATGGAGCGGGGGTGTAATGATAAGAATAATCAGGATCGCCGGGACATTCCAATATACCTGGAAGAAGAAACCAGGAGCAGCAAGATAGAGCAAAAGCAATGCCATCAGTGCGAAAGGGTACTGATCGAGGAGGAAACCGTTCTGGCCGCTTGACATGCCGAGCCTTCTCTTAATAAACGAGCCCGTGGCATCGCCCAGCATAGATCCTAGTGAGAGCATGAGAATTGGTATCGAAATTAGCGGAACGATGAAAGTATAGTTGACAGAAGATCCAAGAGCATATGCAATTCCAAATAAGACGAGCCCGATGATATAACCGAATAATATTCCGCCTGCAAAACCACCCCAGCTCTTGCCGTCGCCAAGTATCCTCCTCCCGCTCCTGAAGCTCCTTCCAAAATCCATCTTGGTGTTTCCTTTTGTTAGTACAGCGGAAGGATTCGCCACAAAAGCAGGGAGGAAGAAATACAGGGAATAAAAAACCTGGAGGAAAATATCAGCCATACATATCCACTGCCTTCAGGACGTCTGCCTTTGTCACTATTCCTTTCAATGTTCCCTCATCAAAAATCAGGACAGCATTCGAAAACTTGAGTATTGGGTAGATCATGGAAATTGGGCTGCTCTTATCGACCTGCGGAAGGGCCGGACCCATTATGTTCTTTACGATCATGTTTCTCAGCGTCTCTATGGATTTGCCGTTGACAAGCAGGTCATTTATTCCCGCCTCTGTGATGGTGCCGACAATCCTCTTCTGCTCCATAACAGGAAGCTGTGAATATCCCTTCTCCCTCATTATGTTCAGCGCCTTGACAACAGATTCGGAAGTGCCTATGACTATAACAGTTGTAGACATTATCTTTGAAACGTTCATGTCTATTGAGGTTGCGCGCATTCCACTCTCGTTCAGGACTTCATAAATTTTCCTGACCTTCTCGTACGTCGGGTTTATCTCGCCTTTTTCGAGTCTAGCGATGTAGGACTGGCTAACGCCAGTGCGGCCAGCGAGTTCCTTCTGGCTGATACCAAGGTTCTTTCTCATCTTGCGTATTTCTGGAATAGTCGGAAGCATTTCTTGACTCATATAGTGACTGCCTAAATAATATTGACCCAAAATTCTTGCTTCAAAGAGTTGATGCATGAACTATAGCCATTTACGGGCTGCCGGGCACTTGTCACAGGAAATAATGAAGCATAATACAGCCTAAGAACTAATTGAGTAGAGTTTTCTCCTGAGATCCGTCATGTCCCTCGTCTCACGGATAAGCCCCTGCCTGATCAGGGATGATAATGAATTCTGCGTTGTTCTTCTGTTTAGGCCAGTAAGTTTCATTATCCTATCCTGGTCTATTGTCCCATGCGAGCTTATGATAAAGTAGACAAACCTGGGGGATGGTCCACCACTAATATCAGGTTGTGTTGGATGTATCCCGAACGTATCACCTCTCAGGCTCTGGCGCTGGGTTTCAAGGGCGGCAACACTGCTTAGTGCAATATTTCCAAGGTTAACCTCTTTCCCCAGCCTGATGATGAGGCTTGTCTGCTGAAACTCCTGGGGTGCTTCAAACATTATCTTCTTCAGGCCGAACTCTGAAACTATCGCATCAACCCAGTCCCACTTTATGTTACCAGACTCATCGTAAATCGCAACGCCCTTGCCTGATTCTCTCCCTTCCACTATCACAATATCTATATCCATGTCGAGCGCGGCACGAATCCTTTCAAGTGTTGCATTCAGGGTCAACTGGTTTCGAGAATCCTTCTTTCCAACCTCAATATGCACCCTCATTCCAAGTGACTTAGCCAGGCCTACCATGGTTTTTTTCTCTGCCCTCGATATCTCTATGACGCCTTCGCTGATCTCCAATGTTCCAAATCCGAGGGCAGCAAGCTTTCTTATGCAGGTCTCTTGTTTTCCCTTTGTGATACAATATTCCAGCAGAGTGCCTCCGTTGGATACGCTAACTCCCATACGCCTCCACTGGTCAACCCACTTCTTCACGTTACCTGATTCCATTATGAATGGGATGCCCCACCCTATCTTTGCAACATCAATGTATTGGGCAACCGCTTCCACTTCCTCTCGTGGAAAAATCGAAATTCTGTCAAGAACCATTGTTATCCCATCCACATGGGGTTTTGGCCTTGAAGCATCAATAATTTCCTGCAGAAATTTGGTCACGTTCAGTGATAAATAAATTATATATGAATATTTAGGA
>JAKATM010000032.1 GCA_021818765.1 Thermoplasmata archaeon
GGATAATCCAAAAGTTGTTGAGATAGATGTTCCTGAACTGGTGAAAGCCGGACATCATGTCTACAGAGCAACCCAGGAGATCTTCCTTACAAAAGAGATACCGCCTGAATTCTTCCACCCTGCCACTGAGGAAGAGGTTACACCAACTGACGAAGAAAAAGAAGAAATAGAGCGTGTGAAGGAAAAGAGGATGAGAAGGAGAGAAAACACCTCCTTTGATTAATACATTTTTAAATAAACTCCACAATTATCTTATCGATATCTGAATAGAAACTTTGAGCTCCAAAATAAGCCTAATCAATATATTAATATACTTATATTGTCTGACACATACTCAGATGTTGGAAAATAAAGAAGAAGCTGTAATTACCTTTTCTCGCTGGATGGAAAATGAGCGAAAAAGCCATTTAACTGTCAGACAATATTGCTTTTTTGCGAATCTCTTCATGGAATTTCATGCGAAAAGATTGGAGGAAGTTACTCCGGATGATATTGAGAATTTCAAAGAATACTTGGTAAAAGAAAGAAAGTATTCCAAGAGCAGCCAGTACCTCTGTACAAAAGCACTGCGGCTTCTTTACAAATCATTCAGGATCAATCCACCCTATAACCTCACCGCGCCAAAGAGGCCAAGAAGTGTTCCCAAATACCTTAGCGAAAAAGAGACTGCCAGGTTAATCCAGGCCGCCTCCAAGAGTCCAAAAAATCTTGCAATAGTGAGCGTTCTAGCCTATACGGGAATACGTGTGGGGGAACTCTGCAGGCTGAATATTCATGATGTTGATCTTGATGAGAGAATTATGTCAATCAGGCATGGTAAGGGTGACAAGGACAGGATAGTTATTCTCAGCGAAGAGTGTTCTAATGCGCTTTCATCGTATTTCAAGAGCAGAAACAGGCTTAACATTGACAATGATTCGCTCTTCATAAGCAGGAAAATGAGCAGATATGATCCGACTTCGATTCAGAGACTCGTCAAGAAATTATCACTTGAAGCAGGAATATCCAAGAACGTAACACCGCACATCCTGAGGCATACGTTCGCAACGTCAATAATGCGAAACGGTGCAAACCTGAAGTTCATCCAGGAAATTCTCGGGCATTCGACGCTTGCCACCACGCAGATCTACGTGCACATTGATGATGGCGCCATGAAATCTATGTATGAGAAACATAAGCCGACATACAGATAACTACTGGTTCCTTTTTATGATGTAGTCGGCCAGCCACTTCAGGAAGTTCTTCGTCTCTGTGTCGCCTTCCTGCTCGCCTATGTATTTCTTCGCGCTCGATGAAAGCTTGTTGGTGAATGATATCGAATAATCCAGTGAGCCTGACTGTTCAACAATTCTCTTGACCCGGTTGAAGTCAGAATCCGACACATTGCCTGATTTCAGTACTTCCCGGATAAAGTCGGCATCTGCCTTGCTTGAGTTCTCTATAGCTTTGAGTACAAGAAGTGTCTTTTTACCTTCATTTATGTCGCTCTTTACTGACTTTCCCAATGTCTTTTCATCACCAAAAAGACCAAGGTAGTCATCATGCAGCTGGAAAGCCAACCCAAGTGCGTAACCGAAGTGGCTCAATTTATGCACCTCCTTCTGTGTTCCAGAGAGGATTGCACCTATCATAAGCGGGCCTTCTATAGTATACCGGGCAGTTTTCCACAGATGTACCTTTATCAGATCCCTGACATGAAAGTCCTCGGTGTTTGATGAGTTCATGTCAATAAGCTGTCCGTGCCCGGTGGTCTCAAATATGCTCGTAAGTTCGAGATTGGCCCTGACAAGCAGATCAGGATCAAATCCAGAATTGAGCAGGACCTGGTGGCAGTAGGAATCAGCCAAATCCGATGCTATTATAGCAATGCTTTCCGAGTGCCTTTTGAGGCCTTCACCGCCAGCATATAGCAAATTATGCACGTCAATGTGGAAGGTAGGTCTTCCTCTCCTGATCAGGCTCTGATCCATTATATCATCCTGGATGAGAAAATAAGTCTGCGATATCTCTGTGCTTAGGGCTGCCCTGTATATCCGCCTATCTGCCCTGCTGAAAAGAGAATATCCGGAAACTGTAAATATTGGTCTGAGCCTCTTGCCGCCGGAAAGAGTGAAGGTCTTGATAAGCTCGACTATTTTCCTTATCACAGGATCGAGCGACTTTTCAACCTTCTCGTCTAGGAAAGCTGCAAGTTCTAGATCTATGGTCGAACGCATCTTACTCATCTTTTCGGGAAAGTCTTCCAATTTGATCACTCCCCGAAATGAGAATTAAATCTGACTGACCGGGTGTCGATGCTTGCGTTCTTATTTGAATCTTCCGGAGCGTTGAGGTCGGGGTCAAAACCCATAATGCCTGTTATAATTAGAATGTTAATAACAACTTCGTACAGTCAATGTATTGCATTCTTGAATTTGGCTCATGCATTGGCAATTTATGGCGTTGATTAGAGTATGCTGACATGGAAAAATATCACGAAGAGTTCGCCGACCATATAGGTTGCACCCGCAGTCAAAAGTGTCAGTATAGCCGATCGGATAGCCGATCTAAGGACTCTGGCATTCATTGTAAGGGCAACTATTGAGTTTGTTATGGCCTGTGTTATCGCCACCAAGGATACTGACATAATGAGTGCTGTTAGCCGTTGAAATGCCACGAAAGGCACTATTGCTATTGCTGCCCCGATGAGATAGTAGAAGGCAGTTGTTATCGCAGATTGTTTCGACTTGTCCTGGAGTTCGTTGATTTTTGATCTTTGCTTCTTGTTGGGGGAAAAAAGGCTTGCTTTCTCAATCTGATGTATCTTGTATTCGTTCTGGCTTTTTGCAGAGAGATAGGAGCCCAGCGACATGCTCATGGCCCCGCTGATGGCTACCACAAAACCACCAAGCGCAATGTAGTAGTGGCTTGTCATTATTGCGGTTAGGCCCGCGACGGAACCGAGAACTTCGACAAGACCATCGCTCATGCCATAAATGATGTCCCTACTCCTTTCAATCCCTTCTTCAGTCTTACTTATCTGGTTTGCAAAAACATCCTCATGGTTTATTTCCTGATCGAGAATGGTCTGGACCTGCTCCTTGAACGGTGTATCCTCCTTCTCACTATCGATCATTTCCCTGTACATTCTGATCGCTCGGAGTTCTCCATGTTCAAGCATGCGGATTGCCAGGACCGGGCCAAGTATCTTCATGAGGAATAGCAAAAAGCTGATCTTGAACCCTTTCCCTCTTATCCTGGAAATGTCTTCCGAAAGTTTTTCCAGTTCCTGTCTCCAGAACTCCGCATGCTCCTTTTCGATGCTTGACAGCTCTTGAAGCTGTTGCTTGAAGTCTGCATCTCCCATCCTGGAAGAAAGCTTGTCGTAAAAGGTCATATCGGTTACTTCGTCCTTGTAGAACTCAAGCGCCCTTTTTTTGAATTCGTTACTTTCCACTTGCCATCTCTATATATTGATAGGCATAAACATGTCGGTGCTGCGGATTCAATCCAGAAGCGACTCAGCCTTCAAATCAGGGCCTTTTTACCCAAGTTCCTAAGATGAAATTATGAGGTTGACCTAATTCACTCGCTTTCCATGAGAAGAGATAAATACGATTTTCGTATTTTTATTGTTGTTTTCATTGATAAAAATATATATTGCCACATAGAATTGATCCGTATGATAACAGGCAGGCAAAAATCAAGCGTTAAAAAAGGATCAGATCTGAACGAGATTAAAATAAAGACGTCTCTCCCCGGACCCATTGCAAAGAAGATTGTAGCGGAGGATTCCAAATATCTGGTTACAACAACAAAGTCACTACCGGTGGTGGGATATCGTGCGAAAGGTCTATTTGTGGAGGATGTGGATGGAAACGTATTCCTCGACTTTTCCTCCGGAATCAGCGTCACAAATGTTGGGCATGTGCATCCGTATGTAACGGAGAGGGTGAAGGAACAGCTTGACAGGATGTGGCACTTTGCGGGCACAGACTATTACTACAAGGAACAGGTAGATGCAGCCAAGGCCATTGCAAGCGTTGTTCCAGGAAAGTTTCAGAAGAAGGTGTTCTTCAGCAACAGCGGAACCGAGAGCAACGAGGCGGCAATCAAGATAGCCAAGGCATTCACAAAGAAGCAGCAGTTCATAGGTTTCATTGGCGGATTCCATGGACGGAGCAACGGATCTCTTTCGTTCACAGCATCCAAGGCATCCCACAGGGAGGGGTTCTTCCCGTCTATGCCAGGAGTGGTCAGCGTACCATATCCGAATCCGTACCGAAATCCTTTCGGGATCGATGGTTATGAGCATCCAGACGAACTCGTTGAAATGACGCTTGAATACATAGAGAAGTATGTTTTCAATACATACCTGCCCCCGGAAGACGTTGCAGCCTTTATGGTTGAGCCAATTCAGGGCGAAGGCGGATATATTATCCCACCAAAGACGTTCCATAAGAAGCTGCGCAAGCTGGCAGACGATAATGACATTCTTGTTATAATGGATGAGGTGCAGACAGGTTTTGGGCGAACTGGTAAGTTCTTTGGATCGGAACACTTCGGCGTTGAGCCTGAAATTATGTCTCTCGCGAAAGCTATTGCATCAGGGATACCAATGGGAGCGGTCGCCATAAATGCCAGGCTTGATTTCGATCATCCCGGAATGCACTCAAATACATTCGGCGGCAACCTGATCGCCAGCGCTGCCTCGGTGGCAACCATTGAGGTAATGAAGAAGGAAAAGCTTGTCGAGAATTCCGCAAAAATGGGTCTTTACCTGAAAAAGAGGCTCCTTGAACTTCAGGATAAGTATGACGAGATTGGTGATGTCAGGGGTCTTGGCCTGATGACCGCAATAGATTTCGTAAAGAACAGGAAGACCCGCGCGCCAGCAGCAAAACTGAGGGATGATGTGGAGCACAAGTCTTACGAGAATGGGCTCCTTCTCCTGTCTACCGGACTGAGCGCCATAAGGATAATTCCGGCTCTTGTAGTGAATGAGAAGCAGATAGACATGGGAGTCGAGGCTTTGAATAAGGCAATCAGCCAGTCACTCTGACGTCTGAAGCTTATTCATATAATCAATGAATTCAGAGAGGGGTTTTCCCCTCTCCCATTTTAAATAAAAATTATTCTCTCTCGTTGTATCTATCTTCGGCAGAAAATCGTATAGATATGCTATTTTTCCTTTCGGATTTGCAGGAGCGGCAAACGTCTTCCATGCCTCCCCCCTTATACCCTTCAGCCTGTATGCATACATCAGGAATGTTCCTGAAGCTTCCAGCCTCTTGATCATTCTCGTCGCCTGTTCCTGTCTCTTCCCTGAAGCCTCGGTAAACATTATGCTGTCGTTGATGGATGACTTCACCTCAATTATTGCAGACAGATCCCCGCGAAGTGCAACTACATCTGCCCCTAGTGATCCTGCTGACCTGGTAACGAAGAAAGGATGCTTGATGAGCTCGAGAACGCTATCTCTCCTATCCTGTGGGACCGCCCTGGAGAATTTCTCAACCTGCCTGGATTCCCCGGAAAGTATTGCGATCAGTTCTCTCTCATAGATGCTACCGTTCACGATATCAAGAAAGAGTAAGCGTTGGTGCCTAAAAATGATTCTTTACAATGCATGTGTTGGAAACACCATTGCACTCTCCAAAACCTTAATATCCTTCTACAAATCTTGGTGAGATAGCCAATGCCCGTGTTAACTAGAGAGCACCTGATAAAAGCTCTCGAGAAAACGTACGGAACTAAAGGCATGCCTCATGGGGATGTTGAGGAGCTTTCTGACTTCATACTTTCATTCTTCGGTTACGAGGATTACGTCCTGGATAACGTCCTGTCCAGTGCAGAAAGAGACGTTTTCTACAATCTGGAGGAATATGATTTCCTTGAGCCCTACAGGGAAGAGGTCACGATTGTTAAGGGAAAGGTCTGGAGAGTCAACCAGTGGAAATTCAAGCGTGAAAAGATATCCAAGGTATTGTCCAGCAAGGATGACTCAGCAGATGAGATTGATGTATATGAGGAAATTTTCAGGGAGATTTCTGGAGACGGAAAAGATTGACGTTCTTCTAGGAAGAGTTCTATTTTCCTCCGACCGCAGTAATCCGGCTTGCAGATCCTGACACAAACAGGAGGATCATCAGATTTTTGCTGAACTGCAGGCTGGCAGGAACAAATGTATAGAAGAATTCGATGTCTTCTCTCCTCATTGCACGCGTGATCCTGATTGCCAGGACGTAGACAGAGAGGCCTATGACGATGTATATGAAAAGATAGAAAATATCAACGATGATAGAAGGCACGTAGGAGAGGAAGCTGCTGAAGGGCGAGAGGGGAAGTATCTCAAAATTGAAGGCTGATATTGCAATGAGCATTACTACAGAGGATATCCATACCTTGCCGATCGTCTTGAAATCGTAGGAAGCTATCTTGAATTTAAGGGCAAAGTACAGTATAACAAGGAAATTTATCACTATCACCGATGAGTAGCCGATTGCGGCTCCCACAAGAGGATACCTGGGGATCAGGATCACGGACAGTGTTATATTTGACAGCAGCGAAAGACCGCTTGAAATTATGAATATTGATGTAACCCGAATGCCCTGCAGCCCTTGAACAAGAACTCCCTGAGAAATGAACAGGGCAGAAAAAACAAGGATTATTGCCAGAGGTATTGCACCAGCTGTGTAATCGACATGGCCAAGAACCAGTATTATCGGCATGCCCAGGACAGCTATCCAGATCGCAATCGGCGTATAGATGAAGGTTGCTATATTTATTGTCAGTCTTATACCCCGTCTGATGCTGTTCGCGTCGTTGTATGAAAAGTATTCCGAGAACTTGGGCAGCAGTATGTTGTTCAGGGGCGATACAAGGAATGCAACGCTTGAAGCTATCAGCAGAGCGTAGCTGTAAACTGCGAATACGTTTCCGCCGACAAGGTAGTCAACAATGAGCCTGTCTGCATAAACCGACCCGGTGGAAACTATAGAAGCGAGCAGGATCGGGATAGAGTACCTGAGCATTGGGCGCAGGTTCATGTTATCTGTTTTCTCTGTTTTAGTGGACCTGGTTATTGCAGCAAGGAAAAACATGCCAAGTATAAGCATGAAAGTGTACGATGCGGCCCATCCTGCCGCCACCGCCTGTGAATCCCCAAACCGGTAGAGCAGGAATGATGCCGAGCCATATGTTACTATTGCATTCAGGAGAACAAGGAAACCGTTAGTCTTGAATCTCTGGAAACCGAGAACCATGCTGTTTACGATTGTGGAGCCAACCATTGCAGCCGAAGCGACCGACAGGAACACAAGAGATTCGTTTGCAGAAGCCAGAGATATGCCCGCATGTACAAGCAATCCCGGTGCAAGGATTGGGGAGAGCAGGAAAATAGTCAGGAATGATCCTGACATCAATATGACAAGAAGGAGGAACGTTTTCTTAAGCAGCGAACGAATCTTGTCTGTTTCGCTCCTGGCGAGGTGATGCGATATGAAATGCTGGACGGCCTGCGAAAGTCCGAAGATGAAAATAGTTGTAACTATAGAGAGGATGGCCTGCATCACTCCGATGCTTGCATATATGCTCTGGCTGTAATACTTGACAACATATGTGTAAAATATGACACCGCCAATGAGTGTCGATGCAGACCCGAAATACTGAAAAACTGCTCCGATTCCAATGTTTTTCCGGTCAACTTCCAGAGAGTTTCCACCCCTTAACGATGTTTTGAAATTTCGGCACAATTAAGTCTAGGTCGCATCTGATCGCACCTGTAGCCAACCGGTATAAAAAATGTTGTTGGTACAAGAGCGTCGATATTCGATTTTTTATTTCCGCGGGGATACCAGTCAAGCAGGTAACTTAGAGGCAAGATAATCTGCAATTTCCATCGTCCTGTTCTCCTTGGACAGGTTCACATTACATATAGGGCATGCGGTTACTATTATATCAGCGCCAGTGTTTTTGAGTTCTTGATACCTGATCTGCGAGGCCTTTTCCGATAACTCCGGAAATGTAAGTTCATCCGGTCCGCCACAGCATCTCGACTTGCTCCCACTCCTTCTGGCAAGCACCGTGTTCGCAGTGCTCGAAAGAATCTGGAAGGGCTTTGAATACTTTGGATCTCTCAAAACGAAATGGCATGGTTCATGATATACGATCTTCTCGTCCCCTCTCTGAACAGCGGGCATTTTTATCAGGTCCAGGTAGTAGAAGATATCAAGATCGAAATTGTCCACAAATTTTGGGAATGTATTCTTGAGCAGATCATATGTATGCGGATCTACCGTTATGATCTTATTTGCCCCGCTTTCCTTCAAGACGGAATACACGTACTTTGCATATTTTTTGAACTTATCTATGTAGCCGAGATCGTAGATGAAAGTTCCAGGATAAGGTTCATTTTCCCCGAGATATGAAAAACTTATTCCAGACAGGCGGAGCAGCTTCACTATGTTCCTGAGCGTCCCGAAGTTCTTCTGCTCCATCTCCTTGTCACGCATTCTTGAGAGCATCTTTATCATCGAAGGGTGGTTGGCGACCCTGGACGCCATGAAGTTTGATAGTGCGTTCCCCATGGTTTTCCTGGCGGAGTTCAGGTTCTTTGTGTATGGCATCAACTGGAACATGTTCCCGGTATATAGGAGATACTCAGCGTTCCGATCGAACTGAAAGCCTTCGGACCAGGCCGCAGATCTCGATTTCACGCCAAGAGGGTTACCATATTTAGCCGTTACTTCAACGATCATCCTTGCATACGGGTTCTCATTTTTCCTGTCTGATGATGTTGTTATTATTTCCCTTGAAAGCTGGGAAACTTTGCCTGCATTGACGCCTGCCGGACACACGAACAAGCATGCATGGCAGTCAAGGCATGAATAGAAGCTGTCCGACAGTACAGGCACAGGAATCCCCTTCTTTTTGTCTTCCAGGAGCGTCCTTCCCATGATCACCCTTCCGCGTGCCCCCTTCCAAAGACTGAAACCAGAAGGATCAAGCGTTGGGCACACGGTCTCGCAGAAACCGCAATTTATGCAGTTTCCAACCTCATTTTCAAGCTCTTCAAGAAGGTTTTCAGTCAAATATCTTACCCCTGTTCATTATGCCATTAGGATCAAATGCATGCTTTATCTTTCTCATTATGTCAATTGCCTCCTCGGATGATGTAAACTTTTCCTGGTCGAGCAGGAGGTTTTTCTTTTCGATTCCAATCCCATGTTCAGCGGAAACAGATCCGCCGTGTTCAAGGGCAACCCTTCCTAAATGCTTCTGAAACTCCTCTTCCTTCGACATGCTTTCCGCGTTCCCGGGCTCTGCAAATATATTTGCATGGATGTTTCCATCGGAGATGTGCCCGAAGAGTGCTACCATGATTCCAAGCTCCTCAGCCCTTCCTGCAATCTCCTTCAACGCCGCTGGAAGTTCTGATGCAGGCACAACAACGTCTCCAATTATGACCCTCTGGTTGCTGCTCTTTCTTACCTTAAGGAGGGAGGAATATGCACCCTTTCTCGCCTCGTATATCCTTGCCATTTCATCAGGGTCCCTTGTTATTGATATTTCTATAGGGTTTAGTTCTCTGAGCATATTGGCCGTTCTTTCAAGATCTCCAGCAATGCTGAGCTCCGTGGAAGCAACATCAAGGATAAGCATATATGAGGCGGCTCCCGGGAACGACATGCCTTTGGCCTTGCTCAGGGAGTCCATGGTGATTCTGTCCAGAAACTCGGCAATGAGGGGGGTTATGCCCGATGCCTTTAAGTTCCTGATGGCAAGCCCGATCTTTTCGATCGTGTCGTAATATGCAAGTATTCTGCCAGTTGCTTCCGGTTTAGGCCATATCTTCAGGAAAGCTTTCGTAATGACCCCGAGAGTGCCTTCCGCGCCCACGAATAGCGCCGTAAGGTCATAGCCAGCCGATCTCTTAAGCACCCTTGCGCCGGTTGTCATGCTGCTGCCGTCCGGAAGCACAACCTCGAGTCCGAGGACCCATTCCTTTGTGGTTCCATACATCGAAGCCCTCAGGCCGCCTGCATTGGTGGATATTGATCCACCGACTGTTGCGGCCATTGAACTAGCCGGATCCGGAGGGTAAAAAAAGTTTATTTCCGATAGCTTGTCGTTCAGTTCGTCCAGCCTTAGCCCTGGCTCCGCAACGACATAGCGGTCAGCCGGGCTGATGCTTAATATACGGTTGAACTTCGCCATGCTCAGAACAATAAAATTCTCCAAGGGTATCGATGCCCCAGTGAGTGAGGTCCCACCCCCGCGCGGAACGACAAAAATCTTATTCGAGTTACAGAAGGCAAGAAGTCGCTTGACCTCGTCAACCGTTTCGGGGAGTGCGACCGCAATCGGCTCCTTTCCATTAAAGGCAGATGCATCAGACATGTAAGGAATTTTTTCGACTGAGTCAAAGATCAAATTATTTCCAAGTATTTCTCGCAGGGCTTCTGTATATTCCATACCGGCAAGAAAATGATAACTCGTAATTAAACATTGATAATATCATCCGATGCTTTTGTCCCCGGCTAGTGATTTTATCATGAGATAAGATATCAGGATAGTTGCCAGGGCCGCATGTCCAATGAAAAGTATTATTATTTCAAGAGTGAAGTTTAAGCTGAATATGGTTATGCTTACCGCAAACAGCGAATAGAAAACGATCAGGAAGATCACACCGAAAAGCACTATCTTCATAAACGATGATTCAAAAACCCTGTCCCTGGATGTGAAGGTTATAGATCCTTTGCCGTTGCACTGGGGGCAAATGTCATCAATCCCATCTTCACCGCGGGCTAAACCTGTGCCCGAACAGGTAGGGCATGCCTGTGTATGTTTCACTGATATCTCAGGACATTAATATATGTAAATGTTTTCTAAGAAAAAAAGAAAATTCATGAGCATTTTCCTGCTTTTATTTTATCGTTGAAGAGAGCAACGAATGCTCCACTGCATCTGAATACCGCAGTCTCGAATGTAGACGGGTTTGGAGTATATCCCTGAAGCGTGGTTCCGGTCTGCGCATCCCAGTCAGTAACCTGTTTTTCATCATATGTTATGCATTGCTGCGAACTTCCGTTGAATGTAACTTCTACTAAGGAGAAACCTGCCGGAGGACTTGCTACTGTGAATCCTCCCTCCAGAATAGACCATGACTGACCCGGTGAAAGGGTGAACACAAAAGCGACTATTTCCATGTTTCCAGGGAAGGATATAACGGCAATAGGTGCGGAATTGGAGGCAATTCCGTTATCGATAAGCGGAACTGGCTTGACAATAAAATTAACGTTGAAGCTGCTGTTATTGAGATAGACGGGCCAGAAGGCGTTTCCAAAATAGTATGTGTTTCTAAAGAGCAGGAATGACTTTACAGCAGATGTTCCATTCACGAAGGACCAGGCGACAGTCCCCTGGGCCTGGTTATACCATGACCATGATACCCTGAGCGTGCTATCCGGCTGTTTCAGGCTTTGCATGTACGGCAGGACGCCGCCGGTTCTACTCATGAGAATGGGAAGTACTGATCCTGAATAAAGTTGACTGATACTTTCTGGTTAATACCGAAATAAATGGTTATCCAGTAGATACTATATTTGTGCAAGCCCGTTTGAGAGATCATCCAGAAGATCCTTCTCGTCTTCAATTCCTGCTGAAATGCGGATGAGAGAATCGTCAATTCCAAGACGCCTCCTCTCTTCGGGCGGAACGGATAAGTGGGTCATCATGGATGGTACTTCAATGAGAGACTCCACGCCGCCAAGGCTCTCTGCCAGAGAGAAAAGTTCCAGTTGATTCAGGAACCTGCGAACTCCTTTGACATCGGTGTTAAGCTTTACGGAAACCATGCCCCCAAAACCCGACATTTGCTGCGCAGCTACAGAATGAAGGGGGTGACTATCTAGACCTGGATAGAAAACCTCTTTAGCTTTTCCGCTTGAGACCAGGAGTTTAGCTATACTTTTCGCGTTTCTCTCGTGTATGGACATCCTGGCGGAAAGTGTTTTTGCTCCTCTCAGTGTAAGGTAACTGTCAAAAGGAGACATTATTCCTCCCGCCGCGTTCTGGAAGAACTTAACGCTTTCGAATATTTCGTCATTATCTGTGATGACAGCACCACCTATCGTGTCGCTGTGACCGCCAATATATTTAGTGGTGCTGTGAACAACTATGTCGCAGCCAAGCCGGATAGGGTTCTGGAAGAAAGGGGATGCAAATGTATTATCGGCCACTGTAAGTATACTGTGCTCGGAAGCGAGCCTGCTCACTTCCCTTAGGGGCGTTATCTTTAGGAAGGGGTTGGACGGTGTTTCGCACCATATCATTTTTGTCTCTTTTGTTATGAGCGGATTTATGTTTTGAGGATTTGAAAGATCTACGAATTTTACCTTAATGCCGAATCTGGATCCAAAGTTAACCAGGAGCCTCCGGGTTCCTCCATATAGATCTTCACCTGCAATCACGGCGTCACCTGTTTTAAGCATGGAGATTATTACCGCAGCTTCTGCGGCAAGGCCCGACGCAAATGCAAGACCATGTTTTGCCTGCTCAAGCGATGCAAGCTTCCTTTCAAGCGCCTGTCTTGTGGGGTTTCCTGTCCTGCTGTAGTCCATGCCCTTTGTTGCAGTTTCAGGTTCCTTCCTAGCGAATGTTGTTGTGAGGTGAATTGGTATAACAACATCACCGTATTCTCCTGTATCTTTCAATGGTTTCTCAGCATCATGTATCGATCTTGTAGAAAATCCCCTATTATTCATATAATGATATCACTCAATACATAATCGTCTCTTATTATTAGAAAATGTTTTACCAGAGCCTCCGAAAAAGTTGGCAGAAAACTTGTAATGATCGAAAATGTATTCTTCAGATTTTTGAAAATTTAAAATGAGAATGCGAGATTTAGTCATTTCAAGCAGTTACAAATAGTGATAGTTGTTGTTACAAGTATTTGTCAATTGGAGCTTAAAGCTTCTTTCAGAGCATTCTTCAATACAAATTTTGAATCACAATAAATACACTCTTAATTTAAGCGAGCTTACTCGGATTCATTCAACATATTCAGAGAATAAACCTAGATCCATTTCTTGTGAAAATACAACCAAAACCATTTCTCAAGCTGGATTTAGAATCAGGAGAAAGGTTGGAGGTCAGATGATATGAAAAGAGAATCAGATGTATAGAGATAGGCAATTCATCATGATTATGAAAAGCCAATGGACAGATTTAGGGCAATAATCCGGCAGTGTGATCTTACTGTGGAAGAATTCTTAAAGTAATTGTAACCAGAGATATAATTATAGCTGCAGTCTTTTAGAAATATCCTCATTAATATTTGTGCAAAACTAAGTTTTAATTCATGAAGTAAGGTAGCGACAATTCATTCGATTGGCATCAACAGAAAAATTACTTTCCCAGCTTATAGATCTCACCGGGAAGAGTCGAAGACATATGACAAAGCTTACCAACATCTCTCCATACATTTATGCCTGCTCAAGAACAGATTAAAGGCAATTAATTGACGTTGAAAA
>JAKATM010000033.1 GCA_021818765.1 Thermoplasmata archaeon
TCCGATCTATAAGTTCTCTCTCTAGAAGTGTTGCGCTCTGTTCACTCACCGCACTGAAAATGAAATCAAAATGGTGCCTGCTAATCTCATCAGTCTCCGCGTGCTGAACCTCCATCTTATGGCCATTCGAGGAAACAGGCATAACGGTGCCGATAGAGTTCTGCGAGGCATAAACCGCTTCGATCTCAAAAAATGGATGGGCATCAAGGAGTCGGATTAATTCCCTGCCGACTATACCTGTTGCACCCAGGATGGCGACCTTGAGGCGATCCATCTAATTACCTCCCTCTCTTATGAGTTACATTCTGGATTGAAGCAGCAATGTCTTCCTTTATATCTTCGGGATCCTCAAGACCTATTGATAGGCGGAAAAGAGAATCATCTATCCCTGCAATTCTCCGTTCTTCAAGAGAAAAGCCCCGGTGGGACATAGTAGCAGGGTGCGATATTGTTGTATTTACCCCGCCCAGTGTATTTGCCGGGGTGATTATCTTCAGTCGCTTCATAAAAGCATCTGGGTCTGGTCCATTCTTATCAATGGAGAAAGAGATTACTGACCCGTAGCCCTTTAACATCTTCGAGGCAATCCGGTAATCAGGATGATCCTGTAGCCCCGGAAAATTGACTTTTGCAATCCCAGGCATCTTATTCAGTTCATACGCAATTTTCATGGCTGATTCCCCGGAATGCTTCATTCTTACGTGCAATGTCTTGATTCCACGTAGCATAAGATAAGCTGCAAACGGGTCCAGTGTTTCTCCAATTGTCTTCCTGAAATCGTCTAGTCCTTTTATATCATCCTTACTGCCTGCAACAACACCGGAAATCACATCATTATGACCGGAAATAAACTTAGATCCACTATGTATAACTATATCTGCCCCTGAATCCAGCGTTTTCAGGTTAACGGGGGTTGCAAAGGTTGAATCGGATATAAGAATTGATTTAGGCTTTATTTCCTCCCTGATCCTTCTAAGGTCCTGTACCCTGAGGGTGGGATTTGAAATTGATTCAACATAGACTATGTCCTGGCCGTCATACATATGCAATAAAGATTCCGTGCCAGGGCCTGCAACAGTGGTCTTCACGCCATAAAGGCTCATGAAATCCTTCAGGAACTTCAGCGTTCTTGCAAAAACATCACAGTGAATCAGCACGGTCATGCCTGGCCTTAACCGGTGTAGCAATACCGAAGTGACTGCTCCCATTCCTGAACTAAAGGAGGCAGCTGCACCGGCATTTTCCAGATTGGAAATAACACTATTCAACTGGTTTACAGTCGGATTTGCCTCTCTGGTGTACCTGAAAGCGGCACCTTCAGGCATCACGTAGGCGCTTGTCTGATATATGGGCGTTGTTAAAGGTGAATAGCTGAATTCGTTATCTTCCCTTACAAATCTCGTCTCATCTCGCAATAACCGCACCCCCGCAAACGCCAGTTTCGATCAGGTCAAACGCAATACCATAGCGGTTAAGTACTTCAGATGCTGCCAATTTGATATTTGCCATTACGCTATCTTCCTCAAGAATACAGAGGACAGAAGGGCCGGCACCGCTCAGGGCCACACCCAAGGCTCCGTGCACCATTAGTTTTTCCTTTAGATCGGAGTAAAATGGGTAGATTGCAGATCTTGCAGGTTCAACAATAGCATCATTCATGCCAGCCTTGATAAGGTCTATATCAAACGCCTTCAACCCGAGTAAGAGCATTGCTAAATTTCTTGCATTTGATATAGCAGAACCAATTGGAACTTGTTTAGGGACCACGGCCCGGCTTTTTTTTGTCTTCTCTTCTATGTTGAGGTGTATGTTTATGATAGCAAGCTTCAGATCAGGATGTATGGTTGCTCTATGCCATTTTAGTGAATCAGGTGATTCGATAATAACGAGTCCACCGACAAGAGAAGCTATTGCATTATCCACATGTCCAGTTCCGGTGACATAGTGCTCTCCAATCGCAGCAAAATGGATAATAGAATCCTCTTTTAACTGAAGACCTAAGAGCTCATTTATGGCAAGTGCAGCAGCCACAGAGCATGCTCCGCTGCTTCCGAGTCCGGAGCCCCATGGAATATTACCATGTGACCTTAGTAGGATGCGAGATTCCGGGTCATATTCTTTAACCATCGCTTCAGCAACTGCCTGTTGTGGTGTTCCCTTTATCTTCCTATTATTTGCATCAAGCACGTTTACGGTTTCTGTTGAGTTGTCATCAGAGAAGTCAATATCTAGAACCTCATGAAACGCATCAAGAGCGACGGAAACCGAATCGTAACCCGGCCCAAGGTTCGCAGAAGATGCACAACTGGTAACTGTTATCATTTCGCCTGCGATGGGGGGTTGATATTTCTTCTTTTATTAATAAGGTATTACTGTTGAACATATAATGCGGTTGATATATGAGTCCCTAAGATGTTCTTGTAATTCATAAAACACACATTATGGATGTTTTTTTGAAGTTTCTCAAACCCATATTCAAAATTCGGTAACTATAATATAGATCATGTAATAAATACTTATGACTGAGCCTTTTTACTTCAAGCGTTATGATATAGTTATAGGAAAGGCAGAGAACTTAGAAGAATTGAAGAGGGAACTCGAAAGATTGAGAATGGAGGATCCATCGGCAGTTCTTTATCACATAAAAGAGGGACACATATCCATGTGGTTGGCTGCCACTGGGAAAAAAGAGCTTGCGGATGTAATTAAACCTAGCATGTCAATCGAGGAGACAATACGGGTATTATCAAGACCTTCTAAGACAACAAAAGCAGGGCAGAAAGCAAGAAACAATCCAGGGCGAAAAACTGATTCCAGGAATACTTCTCAAAAGAGGATGTAATTCCGGAAAAACAGATTTTTGAAATATTAAAGAAATGCCCACTATTCCGGATTCCACGTACAGGGTTCAGCTAAACTCAGAGTTCACCCTTTCCGATCTAGATGCCCTGGTTCCATATTTAAAGAAACTTGGCGTGTCTCATCTATACCTGTCCCCAATCATGGAAGCAGCGAAGGGGAGCACTCATTTCTATGATACCTTTGATTACACATCGATAAGTAAAGTGCTAGGTGGCGAGAAAGGCTTCGAGTCACTCGCGGAAAGGTGCTCGGATTCAGGCATTGGGTTGATACTTGACATTGTCCCGAATCACATGGCAGTCCTCAACAGGTTTATGATCGATTACTTGAGAATGGGTGAAAAGTCATTGCTTAGAGGGCTATTCGACGTCGATTTAGACTCGCCCGAATGCGGGGGAAAGATAATATTTCCATTGCTTGATTTTTACCCATTTGACGAGCCGGATAGATTGAAAATTGCTGGAGATAGAATGCTGATCGATGAAAATAAGATGGAATTTCCAATTCGATCAGGAAGCGGGAATGAAGGAAAAACAAAATCCGAAGTAATGGGCGAGCAGCTTTTCATTTTAACATACTGGAAGGAGGCCTCCAGGTTTGTAAATTACAGAAGGTTCTTTGCGGTAAACGATCTTATTGCAATAAGGATGGAAAAAAGGAAGAATTTTGACAGTTTTCATGCAAAGGTGAATGAACTTACCTCAAAGGGCCTGATCCATGGTCTCAGGGTTGACCATATAGATGGATTATACGATCCAGTTACTTATCTGCGCAGACTGCGCAGGATTTCTGGCGGCGTTCCAATCTGGGTTGAAAAAATATTATCCCGGGACGAGATTCTTCAAGAGGATTGGCAGGTAGAAGGTGATACTGGATATTGGGCCAGGTCCAAAATCAATTCAGTCTTTATTGATGCCAATAACCTGAACCGTATTAGGAAGCTTTTCAGAAGGTATGGTGGAGAGAGGTATGAAGGCGAGAAATATAGGGTCGGTTTAAAAATAGAGACTTCAAGAAAGCTTTTTCTTTCCGATCTCAGGAAATATTCACGCTTGGTTCAGGCAAGGTTTACTGCAAGAGGAATTTATGGAATATCTGTCGCAGGCATATCTGAAGCCTTGACCGCAACTATTGCATGCATGGATCAATACCGCACGTATTCTAAAACACGCAAGGTAGAGACTGGTAAATGGAAAGAAGCGACAGAGAAGGCAATGAAATACTTTCCACTGCTTTCAAAAGAATTGTCAAGCATCAACTTATTTATCGACCAGGCCAGCCAGGACCCCAGGTCCTCCCAAGTACTTAAGAGGATAGAACAATTTACTGGGGCTGTAATGGCCAAATCCATGGAGGACTGTTATTTCTATCGTTACACGGCCTTGCTTTCAACATGCATTGTAGGATTTATGCCGTTTGAAAATAAATACGAGGATATAGAAGTGCACAGTTTCTTCAGGAATTTACAGCAATCAGGGAAAAGACCGATGATTACGCTTTCAACACACGACACTAAATTTGGCGAAGACGCTATTGCAAGGTTTAACGCTCTCAGCGATATAATAGGCGATTGGGAAGATTTGTTGAAAACTTTTCCGGTGAAATCGGAAATAAAAGAATATGATAAATACAGGATATTGCAGGTCATTCTAGGTACCTTCTATACTTATGACAAGGAATACCGCGAAAGGTTGGGTTCTTACATAATAAAGGCGATCAGAGAATCTGGAGAGGATACAAACTGGGAATATCCCTCGTCAAAATATGAGCAAGCATGCCTAGAATTTGCAAGTAAATCAGTCGAAAAACTAAATAAAGAATGGAAAGGGCTGATATCTAGAATTCAGTACCTCGGCGGTCTTAACAGCCTTTCACAAACCATCCTAAAGTTTATGGCTCCAGGGGTACCAGACACATACCAGGGCAGTGAATCCTTGAACCTGTCGTTTGTTGATCCAGATAACAGACGGCCTGTGGATTTCAGGAGCTTGTCTGAAAGGCTTGAGAGCGTTTATTCGAACAGGCCTATCTTCGACCTAAAAAACATTCTCAGCGGTGATCTTAAGCTGTTTCTGACATCTAAGCTTCTATCTCTCAGATCTGATTTTTCTCCATACTTCATCAATGGGAGATACAGGCCCCTTGAATTTGAAGGAAAAAATTCCGGCAGTCTCTTCGGTTTCTCCTACACTCTTGGCGATCGGATCATGTTAATCATGGTGAGCCGACACCATCATTCATTTCTTAATCGCTTTAGTTATAAACCGGAATGCTGGCAAGGAACCAAGGTTAGAGGCATTGCACTATCAAAACGAAAAGTGAGAAACCTTATCACCGGAAAGCCTGTTAATAATATTCTTCTTACTGAAATTATGAGTGATTATCCATTCGCTGTTTTGGAGGTATCGTAGTCTTGAGGGACCACAGGGAGTTGGGTGCATATTTTGATGGAGCTAAATGGAAGATCAGCGTATGGGCACCGCTGCACGAAAAAATCTTCTATCATCCGTTAGCTGGAAGAGAAGCACAATTGGATAAGGATGGAGAATATTTTTCTGCGGATCTTCCAGGAGCAAACAGCGGAGATCTCTATTGGCTGAACGTAGACGGGAAAATGTTTCCTGATCCGCTTTCGAGATTCCAGCCGAGAGGTGTTGACGGTCCGTCAATGCTTGTAGACATGTCAAAGTTTGAATGGTCTCGCCATACCAGGGAAAGCCAAACAATAGATAATCTTGTCATGTATGAGATGCACATTGGAACCTTTACCCGGCGTGGAAACTATAGAGAAGCTGAAAACAAGCTAGCCTACCTGAAGGATCTAGGAGTTAATGCGCTTGAGATAATGCCTGTTTCTCAGACTTATGGTAGCAGGAATTGGGGATATGATGGCGTCTTTCCATTCGCGCCGGCTTATTCGTACGGCTCCCCTTCGGATCTTGCACATTTCATCGATAGGTGCCATTCGGCAGGCCTCAGATGTCTGCTTGATATTGTTTATAACCACATGGGGCCACTTGGAAATGTATTTCCATCATTTGCTCCTTATTTCTCAAATAAATATTCAACTCCATGGGGCGAAGCCATCAACCTTGATGGACCATATTCCAATGGTGTGAGAGAAATGTATCTTTCTAATCTGAGCTACTGGGTTGAGGAATATCATTTTGATGGATTTAGACTGGACTCTACGCAGAATATTTATGACTCATCCCCGAGACACTTTCTCTCGGAACTGACCGATCATGCCGCATTACTCTCGACCAAGCTTGGCAGTAAAGTCTTAATGATTGCGGAGTCAGATAAAAATGACGTTAACATCATTAGAGCAAAGGACAGGTGTGGTATCGGATTCGATTATGTCTGGGCAGATGATCTGCATCATTCATTTCACTCTTATATAACGGGTGAAAGATCTGGATATTACTCGGACTACGGTAACTTGTCAGACATTGCATATACTATTGAGCATGGCTTCCTATATGATGGAAAGTATTCAAACTACATGAAAAATATCAGGGGCACTGACTTTTCTGGTGAGAATCCACGCACACTAATTGTTGCCTTACAGAACCATGACCAGATCGGGAACAGGCAACTTGCAGAGAGGATTTCATCCTTGGTGTCGTTCGAAAAGATCAAACTGGGTGCGTCCGTTTTTCTTCTATCTCCATTCACTCCGATGATTTTCATGGGAGAGGAATACGGCGAAACCTCCCCTTTCTGGTTCTTCATGCAGTCAGATGATAAAAAATTTGCAGAAAAGGTTGACCTGGGAAGGAGAAGGGAATTCAAGGATTTCAACTGGCAGGGAAAAATAATAGACCCGAGTAGTGAAGAAGCCTTCATGCAATCCAAACTTAAATGGAATATTGACGGCCGGAACAGAGAGATCCTTTCTCTATACAAGGATCTAATTATGATCAGGAAGGGATACCTTCCAAGTGCTGCCCTGAATCACTACGATGTATCAATTGATGGATCTGTCATAAAAGTAGTGTATGCGACAGCAGGAATAACAGTGACTCACAATTTTGGATCTGGGAAAATAAAAGTCCAGGGAAAAGTCCTGCTTAATACATCTAGCACAAAATATGGAGGAGATAACGTGGACCCGGAAACCATTGATGAACAAGGCTCAATTGTTCATATCTCAGCGGAGAATTGATCTTAGAACTGCAGAGGAATCTGGCGGCATGGAAATTCTCTTATTCGCAAACTTAACTGGAAATGTCTCCAAAGAATCAAATGAATTTACAATCATTTCCCATTCATCCGTTATCGAATCAGAAATGGAAAAATCTACGGTGTTACTGCTTGCATTAAAGAAGAGAAGTATACTTGGGGAGACTGCCTTGTCTGGATTTGACTCTGAATCCATGCCGGAGATATATACCGAAAGGGCCTTAAAACCAGGGTCCGTCCATTCGGAATAACTGACAGCTTTCCCGGTTGGATTAAACCAGTGCACATCCTTTGTACCGGTTTCAGCTATCACGTCACCAGAGAAGAACTCCTTTCTCCTAAGACACGGGGTTGTGGCCCTCAATGCAATGAGCCTTTTCATGAATGATTTAATATGTTCAGCATTGCTATCTAGAGACCAGTTATACCAGCTGATTTCATTGTCCTGACAGTAAGCATTATTATTTCCTCTCTGCGTCCTTAATATTTCATCGCCTCCCAATATCATTGGAGCCCCCTGCGATACCATAAGAGTGGTTAGAAGATTCTTTATTCTTCTTATCCTCTTATTAATGATCTCAGGATCATCTGTTTGACCTTCGACTCCAAAATTATCTCCATAGTTCTCGTTTGTTCCATCTGCATTGTTTTCCTTATTCAGCTCATTATGTTTGTTCGAATAACTTACAAGGTCAAGGATTGTGAAACCGTCGTGTGATGTTATATAGTTTATGCTAGCATGAGGCTTCCTGTCTGAATTTTCATACAGGTCGGGAGAACCTGAGAGTCGAGTCGCAAATTCCCCTGTAAGCCCATCTTCTCCACGCCAGAACCTGCGAACTGAATCCCTGTATTTCCCATTCCATTCTGCCCATTTTACGGGGAAGTTTCCCACCTGGTATCCGCCGGGCCCAACGTCCCATGGCTCTGCTATCAACTTCACCTGAGAAATTACAGGATCCTGGTGAATCACGTCAAAGAATGCGGATAACCGATCAACAGCATAGAACTGTCTGGCGAGGGTTGAAGCAAGATCAAATCTGAAACCATCAACATGCATTTCAGTAATCCAGTAACGCAGGCTGTCCATAATCAACTGGAGGACTTGAGGATGCCGGACATTCAGACTATTCCCTGTTCCGGTAAAATCATTGTAGAAGCGTGGATTGTCTTCGTTCAGTCTGTAATAGACTGAATTATCCAGACCTCTAAACGATATTGTTGGGCCGAGGTGATTTCCTTCTGCTGTATGGTTGTACACTACATCCATTATAACTTCGATGCCATTATCATGGAGGTTTTTAACCATCTGCTTGAACTCCTTTACCTGTCCTAAGGGTGTGTCTTGTGATGAAAAGCGTATGTCAGGCGCAAAGAAACCTATTGTATTGTAACCCCAGTAATTATTTAGACCATTATCTACCAGCATTTTGTTGTCAATTCTATGCTGCACTGGCATGATCTCAATCGCAGTAATTCCTAAATCATGAAAATAGTCAATCATGTTTTTGGAGCAAAGACCCAAGTAAGTTCCCCTTAGATATTCTGGCAAGTCTTTCCTTAAATAGGTTAGACCCTTCACATGCGTTTCATAAATAATAGTTTCAGACCACGGTGTATTTGGTCTTTGTATATCTCCCCATTCAAATGTATCGTCTATAACGGCACATTTTGGTATGTTTCCAGTATCACTGACATCGCTGAATGAAAGATCCTCTAACTCGTCCCCTATCTTATAACCAAAAAGAGCATCACTCCAGTTAATCTTGCCACCGATCGATTTGGCATAAGGATCGATAAGAAGCTTATTTTGGTTGAATCTGAGTCCTCTTTCAGGAGCATATGGTCCGAATGCCTTATACCCATACAATGAACCGCTCTTCAATCCAGGAACAAATGCATGCCAAACATGCGCAGTCTTTTCTTTCAATTCTATTATTTCAAAAGGCTCTGAATCATATATGGATTTGAATAATTCAAGGTTTATCTGTTCCGCATTTTCAGAATATACGGCAAAATTAACACCTTCCTCTGTTAAAGTGGCGCCTAGTGGGTAAGGAGACCCCGGCTTTACCTCAATCATGGTCAATTCGTAATTGCTCACTTGATATGAATTTAAGTTAGCATCGTTGCTGTGCAATAGAACCATTATGCGCTAGCTAAAATGTGCCTAATCGAGCTAAAGAAATACCATGTTGCTGCAGGAATTCCATAATTTTATCAAGCATAGAAGTTTCGGTTTGTTAAAAACCATTATACACTCAAATTCTTCTCTGCACGCTTATTATTACGTCGAAAGGTATACATTAATTTACGTAAAGATGTCCTTCCCATAGAATTGGCAAGCCTTCCTACTAATCATGGTTAAGTTAAATGAGTGTTATGACCTTTCCAATGTATTCGCCCTTCGGGAACGACTTTTCCGGAAGGTCTTCATTATAGTATATTTTGGATAGTAGTTAGAGCATAAGCCTTGAATAACATTTAGAATTCAGATCATTATTTGCTGCATCGGCCGATAGAATAACTGTAGGTTTTGCAGCCTCTTTAGATTTTATCTGAAATGGCTTCATCAACTCAAATGATATCGAGAGAAGACTGCTAACTCCGTTACTTCGATGCTTTATAGAAAAGAAGCCTGGTTAGAGCATGATGGATGAAGCATGGGATGCCAACTATTATAACTTATAAAAGAAGCAAGGGTGTTTATCCGCAACTCTATTACTTCAAACATAACTCCCACCATAACAGGGTGTCTGTGACATAACTCTCATTTTATAAATCCGTTGTTCATGGTAGGTCAATAATGTAAACTTAATGTCAAGCTTTGAATAATCAGCAATATCTGTATGAATTCAAGTCGTAATTTTTAAATATATAGATTTTCATCACCTATGTATGACGGAAATCGCCAAAAGTCCAAAACCAAGCGGTGGTAGTAAGTCTAAACTTACGATAATCGTTGTGGTTATAATCGTCGTTATTCTCGTTGGAGGAACGTTCGGGTACCTTGAATTGACCAAGAAAAAGGCAGCAGTACCTAACGTTTTGACTGATACAGGGCAGACTGCTGCTCCTGACTACCTGGATCCAGCTACTGGATTCTTTGTGCAGGATGAGACTGTATTTACATCTGTATATCAGGAGTTGGTTGAGTATAACGGCAGCGTAGTGACGGGAGTCAATTGTGTTTTAGCGGACCATATGTATGTTAAGAATAACCAGAATTTTACATTTGCTCTGAGAAACTATGTGACTTTCAGCACTGGAACTGCAGTTAATGCCTCGACTGTCTGGTTCTCATTCTACAGGGGACTGGTTATGGGGCAAGGTCCATATGTTGATAACTATGGAGGCACGCTCATGAACACAACTGTATTTGGTGATACCAGTATAGCCGTTCCATGGGGCGCGACTCAGGCACTTGAATCGGCTGGTTATGCCATTTCTGGCAACCTCACTCAACAGACAAACGCAACTGCGAACGATCTGGCTGCAATACTTTCAAACTTCAACTACAACTCGACTGAAATGAAGGTAATGGAATACAAGAACCAGGCTGTTGTCGTAAATTCGCAATACAATGTTAGCTTGAACAGCTTATATCCATATGCCTTTTTCCCCGAAGTCATTTCAGAGTGGTGGGGAGGGGTAGTTGAGCCTTCTTATGTCGATGCACATGGCGGCGTCCAGGTGGGCACGAAAAATTCATACATAGACCTTAACGGTGTTCCTGGAACAGGCCCATACGAGATAAAGTCAATTGCTGCTAGTTTCTCAGATATAGTACTCCAAGCCAACCCCAACTACTGGGCAGTCGGGCATGCAGTACCAACAGAAGCACAACCGGCGATCATACCTGAAATTGTCATAGACTTTGGGCTTTCCCATGTCGACAGGTTGACAGAGTTTGACAAGAACCAGTCTCAGATAAGCTTTGTAGGCGCCAGCACAATTGGGGATCTGGTCTCAGGTTATTATAACAAATCTGCAAACCTGACAAATATATGCGTCAACCCGGGAGCTCCACCTGATTTCTTTGACCTTTCGATGAACACTAACGCATCTTGGCCTTATACAAACAATACCAACTTCAGGCATGCCATTTACTATGCTATGAACTACACTGCACTGATGGATATATACGAAAACAGCTATAATAGCCAATCATTAGCGACTCAGATATTGGGACCTGTTACTCCTAACTTCCAGCAGTTTTACAACTTGATAAATGCCCCTCTTCCAACTATGAACCTGAAAATGGCCGACCACTACCTTAACCTTGCGGGGCAGCAGGATAAATTCTATGTTACACTTCCAAATGGTACAAAGCTCGGTGACACTTCTGCAAGCAATGACCTCAGCACATCGTATACATTCACACTTACAGGGCTTTCTCCTTCAACTAACGTGGAATCATCGCAGCTGACTATATTTGAAGCTGCATTTACTGCTCTCGGTCTCAAGTCTACGTCCACACTTGTTTCTCCTACAATTGAAGGAACATGGACAAATGCATCATCCACTCCTCAGTTTGTTGATCTTGGCTGGTTCCCAGACTGGCCAGACCCAGTTGCACAGCTTATGATACCGGGTGAGGACGTTCAGGACGGAGGTCTCTTTGGAGCAAACAATGCCTGGTTTGACAATGCCACGGCTCAGGCAATATTTGCAAACATAACATTCCAGCCTATATCAGTGCAGATAAAGGAAATGAAAATTGTTGAGGGCATAATATATAACCAGACACCTGAAATATGGCTTCCAACACCTGATACCTACTGGTTTGTGCAGCCTTATGTGAAGGACTTCCAGTACAATGGTTTCACTGGATACTGGTACAACCTGATGTACTTCAGCTGGAGTCCATCGGGCAGTAATACGTCTTCAGCACTAAACTCACCGACTCCATTTGTACTTCTCTCATCTGCGCTGATGATGGACCTCAAGCCTGTAATGCTTCTATTTTAATTTTAACCTATAACTAATTTATTTTTTTTTACAAATTTTTTAAGCATCTTTACTTGTTTTACATTCTTATACGAAGTTATGTCGTTCGCCCCTGGTTTCGTCTTTCCAGATAGCCTTATTAATCGTGATTAGATAGGATGGGTGTGTCAGTCTCTGGTACAGAAGAAATGGGAAAATTATCTATTCCAGAACTACAATCAGAGGAGATTAAATGGGCAAGGCAAGTCACGACACTGGAAAAATTAATTCAGGAAATGAAAGAGGACCTAGAAATGATAACTTTGATTCAGAAAGAGATCTATTTAATGATGGAGAAAAAACTAAAATAATTAGAAGGTTAATTGAACTGAAATCTAAAATGGCTAACCTGAATCTTCAAGTTTCAGACCTTGAGAACAGTCTTTATAATCAAATTTTAAGTTTATCCGGTCTTATTTCCATGTATCGATTAACGCTCAAGGAAAATCCAAAAACCGAAGTAACTTCTGAATTTGACAGGTTGTTCGAAAAATATATAAAGCCACGGAAAGTTAAATAATCACCCTCGAAACGTTGAGTGAGAGTCTTGTCCCGGAAGGCCTGAAAAAGCTTTCATTTTCTCCTCGACCTGTTCAACAATCTCAATGCCATTCGAGACGTCCTTAATCAAGACATTACCCCGCCTGGAAATAATATATACAGTGTATAGGCCGAATCGCTTCTGCAAATATCCCTGATTGTAGAAGCAGTGCACAATTTCAGAATATGGACTCCTGAAAGTACGCAAAGGGTTTTTAACAATCAAGCGGTCAGGCGTTATTTCGTAATTGTATAGCATCTTCCAATATAGGTAGAAAGAAAGCAAAATATACCAGAGGAGCACAAAAATAAGATAATCAACAATCTTCTTTTCGCTAATCTCAAGGAATAAAGAAAAGACAGCCAATAATATGGTTGCTTTAACTAATGTTTTTTGGGTGGATTTACGCATATAACCAGCAGGAAACTAGAACTTCTCCCTGCTTCGATACTTTTGGCTCTTCAGTTTTGCATTTTTCCATTACAAATGGGCATCTTGGGTGGAACCTGCAACCTGCTGGAGGATTGATAAGGCTTGGCACATCACCCTCAGGCGGTTTGAGAACCTTAGAACTGGTTGTTGGGATAGAAGACATCAAAAGCTGTGTATAAGGATGAAGGGGTTTTGATATAACATCTTCGGCAGGACCATATTAGAAAACTTTCCCTGAATACAGGATGACAATATAATCTGAAATATACCTCGCAACAAGTATATTGTGGGTTATGAAAAGATATGTCAGTTTTCTTGTTCTTTGAGCGTCTGTAAGTATATTCAAAATCTGTGCCTGAACGGACTCATCAAGGGCAGATGTCGGTTCGTCTAAAATTATTACCTCTG
>JAKATM010000034.1 GCA_021818765.1 Thermoplasmata archaeon
CCGATCTTCGCCCAGATGGAGGCGGACGACCTGATCAAATCTGTGTTTGAGCATTCCAAAAATCTCGAAAGGATTGAGGTGGAGGTCGCAATGGAAATGATCAGGAAGGGCATGGACATAGAGAAAGTGATTGGCCAGATGGCAGATTCTCTCGTAAACAAGGTCCTTGCGCCCCAGACGCTTGCGATAAAGAAAATGGTGAAGTCGAACCAAAATACCCAGACTATAGAGGTGCTGCAGGAATTTTACAAGCTGCTGAAGGGCACACAGGAAAAATCAGCTAAGCGGTCCTCTTCAGCTCGCCGAGCATCCCAAGATCAACCAGCCCAAATTCCTCAGTGATGCCAAAGATCCTGAACTTGGATGCGTCGACCCTCTTCAGTGAAGGTGTAAAATGCTCGTCGTTGACCAGGGATGTCGACACGTCACTGCCTGATGAGAAAAAGCTCATCGCAGGCGTAACCAGGACATGGCTTTCCGTGTTATAGATGAAGGAATGAATCTTGAACACTCCACCTACTTCATCCCGCAGCGAGATTGATGGATGTTCATGGCCAAGGATTGTGATCTTGCTGATGCCCAGATCCCTGTCTCCATGATATATAAGGTACCGATCATCCTCATACTTCTCATGGAGAGGGACACCGGATCTCGCAAGTATCGTAAGCAGGTAGTTGTCATGATTACCGCGTATGAAGTGAAGCTTCACCCGATCCTTGTACCTGTCGATAAAATGCAGGATGTCATCCCATTCCTGTGGAAGATTCCTTGAAAATTCGTGCTTGAAGTCTCCATTAATGAATACTGTTTCAGGATCGTATCTTTCAATTATACGATCCAGAAGACCTTCAACATGGTTACGCTGAAGCTTTGGCAGGAAGAGTCCGTGCAGGTTCATCTCCTCCTCAAATCCCAGATGCAGATCCGATATCACAACTGCATTGAGATCACGAAGATAGGCGCAGTAAAGATCGGAGATAAAAACGTCCTTCTCGACCTGTATCTCCATCATTGCTTGTTACCTGAACTCCTATATCTCCCGATCATACTTGGCTATCCTGGATATTCCTTCTGTAATCTCCTCTTCTGAAGCTGCATATGAGAACCTGTAATGCAACTCACCCATTTCGCCAAACGCGCTTCCGGGAGTAACTATGACCTGATATTTTTCGAGTAGGCCCGCCGAATATTCGACTGAACTCATCCTGCTCGAATATTTAGGGAATGCGTAAAATGCGCCTTCAGGCTTTACGGTAGAATATCCCTTTATCTCTGAGAAAAGCTTCATTACAAGGTCTCTGCGTTTCTTGAACTTCTCCCTGAATGTAATAGGGTCCTTTTCGTCCCTGAGTGCCTGCAGAGCGGCGTATTGCGATATTGACGAAACGCATGTTATGGTTTGTCCGAGAACCTTTGCAGCTGCTCTTGTTATTTCGGGGCTGGCATTCAGGTACCCTATCCGCCACCCGGTCATCGCATAGCTCTTAGAAAAGCCACTTATCGTGATTACACGATCGGCAGCTTCCTGCACCGCTCCGGGAGAGTACATAGAACCTTCATAGATCAGGTCTTCATATATTTCGTCGGAAATAATCAGGAGATTATTCTTGATTGCAAAATCGACCAGCTCCTTGACCTCCTTCTGAGAATAGACCCTACCAGTCGGGTTTGATGGGTTGTTGAATATTATCGCTTTTGTCCTTGGAGACACCAGCTTTTGCATCAGTTCAAAATTCAGTGAAAAATCACTATTCAATGGGGCATCCAGTACCTTCCCTCCTGCAAGTTTTATGATATCCTTGTAAGAAGAATAATATGGGTCTGGCAGGATTACACCGTCACCTTCCTCCAGCGTGACATATAGAGAAAGGTAGATGGCATACTTTGTTGGACTTACCAGGACATTATCTGCCATGGTATGGATCTGGTTCTTCTTCAGCAGCTTGTCTGCAATAGCTACCCTGAGCTCCCTTATGCCGTTTGCTGGCGTGTAGTGCGTCTTTCCTCTCTTTGCCCACTCAAAAGCGCTGTCAATAATAGTTTCAGGCGTTGTAAAATCCGGTTCACCTATGCCAAAATTATATACCTTGACGCCCTTCGACTTAAGATCTTCCGCTACCTTTGTGAGCTTTAGAGTTGCAGATTCCTCTATTCTTGACAATCTTGAACTGACCATGTAACGGGTAAATCTTAGTGTGTTTAAAATATGTTGCAGTAATCCTGCAGCATAGAGTAACTATAATGACAACAAACCGTGCATTTGCGTCATTCATTAAGGATTTGATGCCATCAGACCTTAAGTCAGGAAACCCAGATACACCTGTTTCCGTATGGAAAGAACTGGACAGGATCGAGGGGAAGAAAGAGGATACTGTAGTTTCTATATTCAGGACAAGAGGCTGTTCATGGTACAACTATTCATCATGTTCCATGTGCGGTTATTTCAACGACATTGATCTCTCGATAACAAAGGAGAACCTATACAGACAGATTGACCTGGTTGCCCGTTCGCTGAATGGGATCAAGGTTCTCAAGGTCTTTACATCAGGCAGCTTTCTTGATCCGATGGAGATTCCCCTCGACGTGCGTGACTACTTCATGAATACTGTTGGTGCAAAGATCAGCACTCTCCTGGTGGAAAGCAGGACTGAATACATAAGAGAGGACAATATAGCGGATCTAGGAAAATACGGACCGGCGATAAGGATGGCGATCGGTCTTGAAAGCTCCAACGATCAAATTATAGCGAACTCGATCAACAAGGGATCAACATTTGCAAAGTACAAAGTATCTGCAATCACTGCGAGGAAACTCGGCTTTACTGTGCGCACTTATCTACTATTCAAGCCACCATTCATGACAGAAAAGGCAGCGATTTCCGATATGATTCACTCCATTAACGATATTGACGGCTTGACTGATGACATAAGCGTTAACCCAATGAATATACAGAAAAACACTTTTGTAGAATATCTCTGGAAAAAACACCTATACAGGCCTCCTAGGCTGTGGTCTCTTGCAAGAATCCTTCTTGAAACAAGGAAGCATGGTCGAACAGTAATTTCGTATCCTACAGGAGGAAACAAAGAGAGAGGAGTCCACAACTCGAAACCAGACAGGGATCTATTGGATCTTATAGTTGGTTCTTCGCTTACCCAGGATTTCGACCAGCTCGAATCTTATTATAAAAAATCTGATCTCAGGCCTTACGAACAGGAAATTGAACTTGAATCGCGCCTTGTTTCGGATATGGATATAGATTATATTTCAAAGAGATCCGAAGGATATTCCATCATTATTTGATTCTAGGCTGCGCCAACTCTTTTGGCTTGTTATAAAGAGAATCCTTCCCTTCCAGGAGATAATGAAATGAGACAGATCATTAAAGTGATTTATGTCGACGCTATAGCGTAGTTGTGAAAATATCAGACATTGGGGAGAGAGAACTTGTCACGTCAATGTTCAAGACTGGCCACATCCATGGCGGCGACAATGACTGTATAGAGATTTCAATTGGAGGGAAGCGGCTTCTTGCATCCACCGACTCCGTTTCATCCGATACTAACATCCCGATAGGTGCAACTTCAGCTCAGATAGGGAAGTTTCTTGCCGACATCAACTTGAGCGATATTGCCGCGATGGCTGGAAATCCAATAGGAATGCTCTCATCGTTCAACCTTCCAGGAAAGACCGACTCCAATTTTGTCCTTGGATTAGTGGAAGCAATAGACAAGGAATTGAATGTTTTTGGAGCTGAATATCTAGGTGGAGATACCAAGGAGTCAAGAAGCATGGTCCTTTCCGGCATGATTATTGGTGAACAACAGGAAAAGCTGATCAGGCACAGAAGCGATATAAGGCAGGGGCAGGTTCTCTGTGTAACCGGAGACCTTGGTAGGGCGGCTGCAGGCTATACTTTTTACAAGACAGGCTACAGGAAAAAACTGGGAATAAACCTACTGATGGATTTTGTTCCACGAATCCGGGAGGCGAAGATAATAAGCGAGAATGGCGGAAAATTCATGACTGATCTATCCGACGGCGTTCTTGAGTCAATTTATAAGGCGAAAAGGGATTTTGGAATTGGATTCCGTCTGGTACAGGACGAGATACCTGTCAATGAGCAGGTAAAGAAGGCAATACAACTATCCGGAGCTGCCGAAAATGATCTTACACTATCTTTCGGGGGCGATTATGAGATACTATTCACAATAGATAACGATAACTATGCCGACTTTAAGACTGCAATGGATTCTGAAAAAATCCATGTATCATATATAGGAGATACATGGAAGGGAGAAAATATGATCTTCGATGGAAGAAGCTGGAAACCTATCGAGGGTGGAGGTTACCAGCACTTTGCTCCGGTGCCCAAAATAGGAAGTATATCCTAGGTTCTCTTCTTGTTGCTGTCTGCCTCTTTCTGGAGTGATCTCTGCTCCCTCAATATGCCCTTGATCCTGTTTGTTTCATCCTTAATGGCCTCAACAACATTCTTATAAAACTTTCCTGCCACATGAATATAACATATACTAATTATTAAATATTGTTATTTAAATAATTACAAATTTTATTAGCAGACTTTTGTCCGACATAATTGCAACTGCCCCTGATTCAATGGCGTTTCAAATGTATACAACAATGTATGCCATGATTGAGATTATGGCAATCTGGAGTATTAGCTGGAGAAGTGCCCCACGGGACCCGACAATCAAGAGGTGGGAGCATCTCTCTTGATTGCTGCTTCCTTTTACCATCTCTTTCAACACGAGTGCTGATGCTGGAACTATAGTCAGGAAGCCAACCGCAACGAGTATGCCACCTACTATCAGCGCTGCTTCAAATATGGGGGAATAGGGGTTCCATATATTCTGATCAAGAGCGAGGGTGTATCCAGCCAGTGGTGTCAGGACAGAAACAGCAGGGATGAAGAAAAGAGACATGGGTATCAACCTCTCAGCGATGTTAGACCTTGTCTTTGCATCTATACTGGAAATTACAAAGTAAAATATAAGTCCGTAGAAGACGTCTACCCCTGTCCATATTGCGCCAAGGAGGACGTGCACATAATCCAGGAAGAGAATACTGCCCGAAAGATACGCCGCCAGCACCGCTGCTGCTGGAAGAATAACTGCAACGGCTCCCGCTCGGTATACGGATTTTATATTTTTTGGAATCATAATGCATAACCTGTTGCAAAATGGGCCATCAGAACAATTATTGCGATTTGAAAGACCAGTTGGCTCAGGGATAGTTTCAAATTGAACATGGTAAGCCTCACTATTTTTCCAACGTCCTTGCCTCCACGCAGAATCTCAAGATATATTCTGAGCTCATTTGGAAGGAATAGTGCAAATCCCTGTGCTATGAGTATGATTACGACAATACCCGTTGCAATAAAATAGGGTGACGTGAAAGCAATGTGCAGGTTCATTGCCGTATAAAGACCTGCAGTTACCGTGACGGATGCAATAGAGGGCATGAAAAAGAGCATGGTTGGAATCAGGCGCTTCGATACCTCCACTCTTTCTGCGTTGGAAAGCCCTCGCATAACGAATGCAAAAAACAGTCCCATCACAAGATCCATGCCTGTCCAGGCAGACCCGGTGATTACATGGAAATATTCGAGGAAATAAAAGTCGTTTGAAAAGAGAACAGCTATTAGCACAACAATCGGTATGAGCAGCATTGGAACACCCCTTTTCATGAAGGCTGCATTTGAAAGCTTGTATCCTTCCTTGCTCCCAACACCGATCATACTATTTTCAGTCGTGAAATGTTATCTGCAAAGGTTATTTAAAATAATGTTTAGGTGAAAGTCATTACCTCTTTACAAGTTGCAAATTATGGCATGGACTCAGACCATACGCATGTTGGTTCATTACAATGTCTTGATTCAATTATCCTGCCAGACCCATTTGCCATGATAAAGTGTTAAATTAATGAGTTTGATAGCTTTTACCCCAGAAGGTACTCTGAAATGTTTAAAGTTATTGATACAAACCGCTCTTTCAAGGATATAGCAGATGAAGTCAGGTCTTACTGGAAAGAGTCCGGCATTCAGGAAAAATCACTTAACACAAGTCTTGGGAACAAGCCATTCAGGTTCCTTGAGGGCCCTCCAACTGCAAACGGCAGGCCGCACCTGGGGCATGCCATGACGCGTGCGGTCAAGGACATGGTTTTACGCTACAAATACATGACCGGACATGAAATATTCGGACGGGCAGGTGGCTGGGACTGCCATGGCCTTCCGGTTGAAATAGAGGCGGAGAAGCACTTTGGCTTCAACTCAAAAAAGGAGATCGAGGATTTCGGCATAGAAGCTTTCAATGCTTACTGCAGGGAGAGTGTCTTCAGGTACATAGACGAATTCAAGGAAGTTGACTCGCTTATAGGTTTCTGGATTGACCATGAAAAAGACTACATAACGCTGAAAAGGGACTACATGGAGAGTGAATGGTGGGCCCTGAAGACTATGTTCGAGAAGCAGCTGCTCTTCAAGGACTTCAAGATACTCCCATATTGCCCAAGGTGTGGTACCTCTTTGAGCTCGCATGAGGTATCGCAGGGTTATGAGGAAGTCACGGACACTTCTGTCTATGTCCGTTTCAAGTTAATAGGCGAGAAGGATACATACATGCTTGCATGGACTACGACTCCCTGGACTCTTCCATCCAATCAGTTTCTGGTGGTCAACCCAAAAATTGACTATTCTCTTGTTGAATACAAAGGGTCCCGGTATTATGTAGCGACAGCAATGGTCAATAAGTTGTTCCCAGAAGGAGAGCATATCGTGGAAGCGGTCAAGGGAAAGGAACTTGTTGGAAAAAAGTACGAACAGCTGCTCAAGTTTCTCATGCCATTTGACGGTAACCTTCAGGTTGTAGGGGCATCTTATGTAACAGTGGAAGAGGGTACGGGCATAGTGCACACTTCCCCAGCTTTTGGCGCAGACGACTTTGAGACAGGAAAGAGGATGAAGACCAGAATACTCAATCCCGTTAGCCCGGAGGGTAAATACAATGATCCTTCGTTGCCATGGAATGGTTTATCCGTCATGGATGCGAATCCGAAGATAATACAATATCTGAGGGACTCAGGCGTCCTTTTCAAGACAGAGAAAATCAAGCACACATATCCATTCTGCTACAGGTGCAAGTCACCGCTCATCTATTACCCACTTGATGCGTGGTTCATAAAGGTATCTGAAAACAGGGAAAAGATAATAGAGACGAATTCCAGAATCTCCTGGTATCCCTCGCATCTCAAGGAGGGAAGATTTGGAAACTTTCTCGAAGAGGCCAAGGACTGGTCGCTATCCAGGAACAGGTACTGGGGTACACCGTTGCCGGTATGGAAATGCAAGAACGGCCATTACGAGGCAATCGGCAACCTGAAGGAGCTTGCTCAGCGCTCTGGGAAGGAAATAGATGATCTTCACCGCCCGTTCGTTGATGATTTGAAGCTTAAGTGCACCCAATGCGGAGATGAGTCGGCCAGGGAACCTTATGTTATCGATACATGGTTTGATTCAGGGAGCGCAACTTATGCTTCGATAGGTTATCCTAGATACAGCCGGGATACACACATACCGGTAGATTTCATCACGGAAGCAATAGATCAGACCAGGGGGTGGTACTATACACTGCATGTTATCTCAACACTCCTTTTTAATTCGAATGCGTACAAGAATGTCCTTACAATAGAATTTGTTCTTGACGCGAAAGGCAGGAAGATGAGCAAGAGCGAAGGCAACTCTGTCCTTGCAATAGACGCGCTCCGGCAGAACGGGCCGGACCCGCTGCGTCTATTCTTTATGTTCGGAGTACCATGGAAAACCAGAAATTACGATGTAAGGCTTATCACGGAAATTTCAAGAAAGACGCTTTCAACTCTTCTTAATGTATACAGTTTCTTTGCATCAAACGCAAATCTGGACAAGTATGAATTCACGGGGTTGAAGAGTTCCAACGATCCACTTGATCAGTGGATCCTCTCACGACTAAACTCCACTATACTTGCATGCAATAAGAACATGGAGGACTATATGCCTCATGAGGCTTTCAGGAGCCTGATGGATCTCATAGAACAGGTTTCAAACACATATCTTAGGCTTTCAAGAAGGAAATTCTGGTCGGAAGAGATGACGAAGACAAAGGAAAGTGCCTATTCTATCCTATTCACCCTTATGGAAAAGATATCGCTCATGCTGGCTCCCATCGCTCCATTCACCACTGAATATCTCTACAGATCACTCACGCAAAGGGAGAGCGTGCACTTGGAGCACTACCCGGCAGCATCTGAAGAGCTGATTAGGCCTGAGCTGGAGAAGAAATTCGCTGACATGTTGTCAATTATTGAGACAGTCCGCAGGATGCGCCAGAAAGCAGGCATAAAAGGAAGGCAACCACTCACCGAACTGCTTTTATCCGGTAAAACGAGTATCGACGAGCCTCTTCTCGAAATAATAAAGCCTGAGATAAACTGCAAGAGCATAGCGTTTGCAGATGGGCAAAATCTTCCTGTTACTTCCAGCTTAAAGCTAAATTATTCGATTGTCGCTCCTATACTCAAAGGGAACATGAAGAGGGTCGAGTCGGCCCTCGTCTCGGCTGATTCGGAACATATCAAGGAAGAACTCCACAGGAAAGGGAGCGTTGTCATCGAAGGATTCTCCCTATCTTCGGAACATATATTGGTTGAGACGGTGCCAAAAGCTGGTTTCGTCTACGACAGGGACGAAAGAACAGGCTTCGAACTTTTCCTGAATACTTCAATTGATGCGGATCTTGCGAGGGAAGGGCTCACGAGGGAGATAATTCGCAGGATACAGGTGATGAGAAAGGATCTTTCACTTCAATATGATGACAGAATATCAGTTGTGATAGATACAGACCCCGCAACTTCCGGCGACATAAGAAAATCTGTCGACACAATTTCATCAGAAACACTTGCAGACGGCATCGAATTGGGACATGCTGAAAAAGGACAGGAATGGGACATAGACGGTACAAAGGTCAAGATACAGGTTTGGAAAAATGAAAAACAAAGCTAAAAGCAATGCGAATTCAATATCTTCGCGTATCAGATTATACGTAAAGAGAAACAAAAGATTTGTAAAATGGGCATCCATAACAATCATTCTTTTCATTCTTCTGACGATTGTGACTCTTTACGATGTTGACAATGCAAAAGCACCATCCGGTATAATCACAGTTTCGATATCTGGCAACGGTTTGACTACAGTTTACACCGTATCTTTCCTCAGCCTTACATCAAGCTTGCCAATAGATGATATATCCCTTCTTCTGACGGGAAACTCAGGCACTTTCACAGTTGTCGGCTTCAACGTTGGAGCCCAGGGCCACTATTATAATAACGCCACTATTTACAAAACAGAGATAATTGCATCTCCATCTCAGCCGGATAATCTCTCCATTGGAACGCATATACTCATAACCGGCAGCCCTCTTTCTCAGGTAGCCGTGGTTGAGACCTCGACTAACAGCAAGATTGCATCTTATAATGTAACTTAATCAAGATACTCTAAATCTTATAGGATTGCAGTTCCTAAGATGGGAATCTCTAAACCATTGCCTCATTAGGGGTATCGAAGGTTCCCTTGGCATGCATCACCTCATAAATGAAATCGATACATGCCTGTTTTTGATAACCTGACCGTGAATACTTATATAGTGGTCAGATCAGCGAACTTTCCAGGATATTCCAGGAAGTTTATAAGTGAGATGCGACCCTTTCTCCTCCTTTCCAGCACGGCATAAGGTGGAATATAGCACCGCTGCAATTATAATACCTTCATTCTTAAAGTAAGATTACTGAGACCTCACAACGGGCACATCGGAAAACTTTTACTCACAAAGGGGTTAGTTGTAGTTATCAAGTTAGACCTGATGTATGCAAACAATACGTATCTTGGTAAAAAGATAATCAGCTCGAGAATACAGGCAAGCCTGACGAAGTAAAGTGCATCGCTAGGATAACCTATCCAAGATCATTTATCGCTCTCGGGCGGGGGATAGTCTTTGCAATACTTGCTTTCATCCTTCTGCTATCTTATAATGATTACGCATCTAAAATGATCTTCAATGGAGATTATTTCTAATCCATTCCCTTTGATTGCGGCCTGTTGCGTCATTCATGATCCTCGCGTCATGGAAAGAATTCCGTTTCTTTCTGTTAAATCTGGTTTGTAGAATGCTGAAACGGCAAACCATGCAATAATTGCAAACAACGAAGATACAATTATCAAAGAATGCATTGCCAGATGCAGCTTCACGCTGTTGAAGACATATAGCGTTATAAATATGCCAGAAAGCCGCGCAAACAGAAGTATATACTCTCTCAATATTATGTAATGGTATTGATTCTCACTGGGCAATGGATCGGTGTCTATTACATCCATCGCAGCCGTTGAGTAAGTCACTCCCAATATTGAGTTGGAGACTCCATATACCAGGCCGAATAGGATAAGGAACATGTCGTTATAATAAAACACTATGCCTATTGACCCAAGGAGATTGAGTAGATTTGAGAAGCCGGATAATGATAACAGGCGAGCATGAAGGTGTTTTCTTGCATAGAACGAGCCAAAAGTCTGTGAGATTGCAACTATGGCCCAGAATACGCTCACTATAAGCGTCGAGCCAGAAACAACATAGACAAATACTGTCAGTATAATTGATCTCACTACGCCAGACATGCTCCAGAAGAAATCCGCAAATGCTATAGGTGGATATCTTGCATTCTTGAATGGAATACTGAAGGAGAGCCTTAACCTGAGCCTACTCAGGTGGTTTGTCCCTTCTATATTCATGGACTGGTAGAGCTCATAAATCAGCACTATCAGGAGAATAATATAGTCGAAAAGGTAACCAATATGCTGCTTGAAAATCACAATTATTGAACCCAATAGAAGAGGCGCAATTATGCCTGATAAATTCGATAAAAAGCTCCTCCATGAGTTGAAGAGGATCCTGTTATTGTGGGAGACTTTCTGGTAAGTGAGAGAATTATATCCTGCATAGAAGAAACCTATGGCAGTTCCTGATTCCACGCCGAGAAGCCAGGCATATTCACTTGATCTTTGCTGCAAGACTATGATGGTTAATATGAAAATTATGTATATCACTATGCCAAAACGATAAACCTGTACATTTTTCAATATAGCAGAATATCTCAGCATTATCATGAAACCCGGCATTACAGTGAGAGCTCCAAACATCTGGTAGACAATTATAGCTGTAATATTCAGGGAATTTATCCATAGATAGAGGTTGACAAATATACCTATCCCTGCAGAAACGAACAGGAAAATCGTATAGTTAATCAGCAGTAGGGTATTCTGCGCATCAAAATTATTTCTGGAACCCCTGCCAATTATATGCCGCATAATATGTTTTTTCCGCTAGCTGCAAGCTTTAAAACATATGTATGCTAACTATATCAAACTTATTTATCCGCTATGATAAGGGAGATCGATCTAATTCACAAACAATGCACATTAGAAAATTGTAAAGGGATATTATTGGCATAAGAATGCTAAAATGGTTTCCTTTGCTCTATTCGAAGAACCAAACTATTAACCATGGAAATGCTAGATAACACTTGATCAAGAATGCAAAGCTCAATTCAATAAAACATGTATCTGTTTCATCAAAGCCAATCTACAAATAAATACAGCGGATAGTCCCTCATCATGTCACCTCTGTTCGAAGGACAGTCAAAGCGTAGAGCCATAAATGATCCGGTTCATTCACTGATCAGGATCACAGACCTAGAGAACGAGATTCTTAAGATGCCTGCAATGAACAGGCTTCATGACATAAGGAGCCTGGGACTCGCGCAGCTAGTCTTTCCGGGTGCCACCGCGTCCAGGTTCTCTCACAGCATCGGAACAATGTATCTTGCGCACAAGATGGCTGAACAGATCCTGTCCTCAATCATGCAAAGACGATATTTCGGCAAAATATTCCCAAACCTCAAGGAGGGTGATAGAGACAAGTCGAGGATTGTCCAGGCTGTTCGGCTTGCCGCCCTCATGCATGACATTGGACATGGGCCATTTTCCCATAGCAGCGAGACATTCATGATGGCGGGCATCTGCAAAGACCGAAGCAAACTTTCCGAATATGAGTCGTTCTTTCCCCAATCAAAGGGAGAAACAAGGAATCATGCCCACGAATACTATGGCATAAAGATAATAAGTAAGCTTCTAAAGGAGCCTGAAGTGAGCGCATTGCTTCCCGATCTTGTAAGTGAGGACGTGACTTGCCTGCTTTCAAAAAACGTTACAGGAAACCAGCTGTTCTCTACACCTGCCTCCCTTCACATTTTCAGGCAGGTAATCTCATCCGACATCGATGCGGACAGGATGGATTACATACTCCGCGATTCATGGTATACTGGGGCTGAGTTTGGGAAAATAGACAAAGAGAGGCTCATCGACAACATGGAGGTAGTAAATCCCCAGGATGGATCATATCTTATCGGTTACTCTGAAAAGGCACTTGGAAATATTGAAGATTTCCTGGATTCCAGATATAAAATGTACAAATGGGTTGTTAGACACCACCTAATGGTCGCCTTTGACCATCTTCTAAAGTTCAGCATTTATGATATGATATCGTCAGGCATGCTTTCACTGAAAGAGTTCAGCTGGGAGAACTTCTACAGGGGAAAGACAACGGATTCAACTGTAAACTCTATCATTTTCGAGAATAGTGTCGACGACAACATGATATGCAGATCACTGGTTGACAGGAGATATGCTCCGCTATCCCTCTTCAAAGGCAGGAGTGAATCGTATATCGAATTTGAGAAAATTATCTCAGACAAGCTTCATCAGCATTCAGTTGCCAGAAAGCAGCTAAAAGATTCGTTGAAATATATAGAGGCTTATATTTCGAAATTAAATGCTCCACTTAGTGATCCAGACATACATGACGGCATTCCAAGAATAATGGTCGGCGACCTGCCTGCAATAGTGCTTGGTGCCAGCAGTCCAGAACCGGCTAATGAACCTATCACAAGAAGATCCGGTATACTGATCTATGATGGTAACAATGCCCGACCCATGGAGAGTGTTTCGTCTTATTTCGCATCCCTGAATAATGAATGGACCAAATTCAGGCCATACTACTTCTCCTACTTTGTACCTGGCATGATAAAGGAGGGTTATTCCTCAGACGTGTTCAGGGAGAAATTTGTTGGAATTCTTGCAGCTAACATAGCAAACCAAGAAATTGAAGAATAGACCTATTTTGCCAAACATTGATAACGGTGATTTCTGCAGTCTTAGATCACGATTCTGCATTTATCGCTGAATCTGTTATATACACAAGGTAATGGAGAATTATTCATATATCTAGCGAGTG
>JAKATM010000179.1 GCA_021818765.1 Thermoplasmata archaeon
CGATAAGGTAAGAGTACATGGATCTAAAGGACATTAACACGAGGAAGGATTTCCTCAGGGATGAACTCACGGACATGGTTTTCTATGCCCGCCTGGCTCCGACAATAAAGGATGAACAATTCAGCAGGAACCTCCTGCGGCTGTCCGCCATAGAGAAGAAGCATTCAGAATTCTGGAGTGCTTCCCTCGAGGAGAAGGGCGTAGATACGAAAAAGATCAGGCCTAAAAATTTCAAGATATCCATCCTGCTTGTTCTGAGATGGTTGATAGGCAGCAACCTTGCAATAAAGCTTGTTGAATATGGTGAAGTGGGGTCCATACTGAAATACTCTGAATATATGGAACATGCAGATGAAACTGCCGCCTTCAAGGACAGGCTAGGAAGCATAATAAAAGACGAGATGGAGCATGAAGAGACATTCAAGAACGAGCTCACAAGAATAGAGGACAAGCTCGAATGGAACAGGAACGTTATATACAGCATGAGTGACGGCCTTGTAGAAGTTCTGGCAGCACTGGCAGGTCTTTCTGCCGTCATAAGCGATCACATATACGTAGCAATCAGCGGCGTGGTTGTAGGTCTTGGTGGCGCCATGAGCATGACTCTTGGTGCCTACCTCTCCAAGAAGAACGAAGTTGATTACAGCATAACACAGATGAAGAAAAACCAAGATAACCATGATATAAAGATTGAGAAATCGGAATTGAGGAAACTGAACTCCAGCACTTCAAGAACGACAAGGGTCACCGCGCTTTCATACGTGATTGGTGCCGCTGTGCCTATAGCACCGTTTGCAGTGTTTTCTGGAATCGAACCCCTGATCATAGCAGTAATCCTGGTCGGCGTGGTACAGGGAATTACAAATGCAATTACCGCAATATCAGTCAACAATCGCGCCCTGTATTCATCTCTAAGAGCTGCGGCACTCTCCCTCCTTGTAGCCGCAGGAACTTATGGAATAGGGGAAATATTCCATCTGGTTCTCGGCATTTCATTTGTCTGAAGTGTCTGGTCCTCCAGTTTTATAACCGGGATGCAGAAAATACCTGCAGTAAAACCTTTTAATACTGCTGATCCTGCTAGCTTATCCGGGAAGATGGAAGTTTGTCAGTTTCAGTAAGCATAAGAGACCTTAGCAAGAGGTACGGGACTAATACGGCGCTTAGCGGGATCAATCTGGACATAGAAGCAGGCCAGGTGTTCGGAATACTGGGGCCAAATGGTTCCGGAAAAACAACCATTCTGCGGATAATCTGCTCCATTCTCAGCCAGACGTCTGGCAAAGTAAGCGTACTTGGATATGATACCAGCCTGAGCAGAAACGATGTAAAGAAGAGAATTGGATATGTACCGGAGACACCACTTCTATATGAATCCTTGACTCCATCTGAATACTTCTCCTTCGTCGCTTCAGTCAGGAAGATGGATCAGAGAACACTCGCAGACAGGGTAAACAATTTTGCAGAGGCTTTTGGAATCGATGGCTTCGTAAATGACCTTATCGGATCGCTGTCCTTCGGAACCAAGCAAAAGGTCGCTATAATAGGTGCTCTGCTCCACGATCCGGATATTATAGTTCTGGATGAGGGAATGAACGGCCTTGACCCGAGATCCGCAAAAATACTAAAGGACTTGCTGGTCGATCTTGCAGCCAGGGGGAAGACAGTGATATTCTCCACGCACATACTCGAAGTCGCCGAAAGCGTATGTGACAGGATTGCAATTCTGTATCAGGGGACGATCGTTTCGGTAGGAACCATGAAGGAATTAAGGGAATCGTCGGGAAATTCGGAAACTAATCTTGAGGATATCTTCCTGAAGTTAACGGGCAATGAGAATATCCAGGAAATAGTTTCGTCTCTGAAGGAATCGCTGAGAAGATGAAATTGTCACGACAACTGGTGGAGCGCACTCTCATTGTTGAGCAAAGGTATATTGGGCTAAGGAATTCAGCCCAGTTCCAGAACAAGATTAGCCGCTTGAATTCAAGCCCTAACAAATATTTTAACAGGATGATTTTCCTGAATTATGGCTTCACTGCCATCATGCTTATAATTTTCTCCTTAGTAATGATTTTTCCGGCCCTTTTTTCTCCTACCCCGGAAAAGGCGGTTTCAGATGTTGGTTTTGTACTTTTTGCCTACACTCTTTCAATGAGCATATACAATTCTTTCATTTTCTTCAATACCCTTGGAAGTCATAGACTTGTTGAGCCCCTTGGAATACTCCCGGTGAACGGTGGCGATGATATACTTTTCATGTCATGGCTTAAGTACAATGGATCATCTTCAATATTCATAGTCGTTCCGGCTCTGGTAATATACGCCATTAAATTCTCATCATACGAAACACTTTTCCTCGGCACGGCCTGGCTGCTATCAATAATAATGTTCGGTTATACTGTTGGGGCAATTATTTACATGTCCGTCAGGAAGAGAATATCCAGTGAAAGGTCACCTCTTATCAGCTCCCTCAAGGGCACGTTGAGGATGATGGTGATAATAGGAGTTTTTGCACTATTTGAAATTATGATCTATTTCCCAGGCATACTTGTAAATAACATCCCAAGAACCGGAGGTCTATTTGGGATCATGGTCCCTCTTCTTAACGTTACCACCGTAGTTTTCCAGGCTTCTCCAGTGAACCAAAATTTTATCGCAGACGTTGGTGTTACGACATTCTATCTTGCTGTATTCCTGGTAGCTTCCTCTCTTATTACGCA
>JAKATM010000035.1 GCA_021818765.1 Thermoplasmata archaeon
GATCAACCCATTCAGGAACCTTGATCCTGTCGTCTTTCTGCAGCTCTTCACTGACCTTTTCAATTAATGAAGCAGATTGAACATTTCTAACGTTAACCATTCTGAATCCGTTGGAGGAGATTGAAAAAATACTTATAACTCTTTCTAGTCGCAGAATCGGGTTTAAGGCATCCTGTCTCATTAGACTCATGTGAAGGCTGCGATTGCCCTTCCTGAAGCAGTGCTCCGCCCGTAAATGACTATTGCCATCATGATAACGGCATTAACGAATGCATCCAGTCCGAGGATAAGCGTGCTGTTGCTGAATGAGAAATACCTCAGATAGACGATGGCATCCACGGCAAGTGCAGGAATGAGGAGCAGCAGCAGAGATCTCGCAAAAGTTATCATAAGACCCATGTTTCCTCCAAAAGAGTCAAAGTTCAGTATTGTAACTGCATCATTTATGTGGTCTGAGTTCCTGATCAGGTTTATAATGAGAACGTAGACGAAACCGCATAAGATTGAAATTTCCGTAATGACGATGCTAAGGAGCGATTCCTTGCCCGTAATTGCGACTACGATCATGATTAAAACGGAAGCAGCAAGAAATATTATAATCGACAGCAAGAATTTTGAGCCCAGAAATCTGAGCCTGTCAAGAGGGAGGGAAAACACAGAAGTAATACCTTTTCCCTCGGCCATCAGCATGATTATCGGGAAGAATGAAGCGCAGATAACAGGAAATTCAAGCATGACATAGTAAAGACCTAGCGCGCTGAAGTTGCTTGCAAGGGCGAATGGTATTATGACCGGAATTGAGAGAAGTATAGGAAAAAAGAGCATGATGGAATTCTGGGGAGACCTGAAGACGATCGCCGTATCTTTCCTGAGAAGGCTTCCCCCTATACCGGATGTTTGCATGAAAGCAGATGGTGCCGTAACTTCCTTTACCGGTTTTCCTGGTCTCGTAAAGAACTTCAGCAAAAAATATTCAGATCCCTTTAGTGAAAGAAGTGCAAGAATCGCGTATATGGCAAATGAAGAAAGGGCATCGGCAGCCTCATACCATGAATGAACGTCGTAGGATGTTGATGCGACGTTTATAACAGGCAACAATGATCCAATGTACGAGAAGGTGCCGAAATATGCCGTAGGCAATAGAGATGGATCATAAATCCAGGCTTCGAATAACAGGAACGCAAGTATCGCGAAGCCTGCCTTTAGAGCAGTGGAAATATATCGTCTTGATCCTTTCTTTCTCTGGAACATGCCCTCTCCGGATAGTATCAGCACAACCGATCCGATGAACAGGCCTAGCAGAAGGTATATCGCGACCCAGAACAGAATTAAAAAGAATCCTATGGGATCATGGTAAATCAGAGCGTAACCGAATGCTGCCGGAATAACCACAAATGCAGTCGAGGTCGCATAATAATAGAGGAAGCTCAGGGTCAGGATCCTTTCAATCCTCACGTTGGGAAGATGCATTGAATATTCTGCAATATTTCCCATCTTGATCTGGGAGAAGAAGAACAGAGCATTGTATCCTCCTGTCAAGAGAAGATAGAAGAACAATACAACAATGACTTCTGTCAGCGTTGATCCGGTTGGTGACTCAAGATATTTTATTCCAGCTAGGCCGACAGATAGTATGGAGAAAGATATGATACTTGCAATGTAGTTCCTGCGCACATATGAAGTCAGCGATCTTCCGTTCTTCCTTAATGTTTTGCGGGCGAATCCCTTCAGGGAAAAGTAACGCTGCTCCCGTATTATCAGCCTCGCTAGATTGAATTCATCCTTGATCATTCGCGCATACTCTCTGCCAGTGAGTTCACGGTAGGATCAAGATCCTCGCTTCCTGTTACCTTGAGGAATATGTCCTCCAGATTGCCCTCACTATGCTTCTTTTCCAGTTCTTCGAATGTTCCTGAATCAACTATCTTTCCTGCGTAAAGGATTGAAAGCCTTGTGCAGAGGCGCTGCGCGACCTCCATGATATGCGTGGAGAAGATTATTATTTTACCTCGCTCAGCAATCCTTGCAAGAAGATCCTTCAGAATCTTCGACGATCTCGGATCAAGGCCGTTCATTGCTTCATCAAGCACTATGACCTGCGGATCATGTATAAGAGCTGCGATAATTGCGACCTTCTGCCTTGTCCCGAACGAAAGATTTCCGATGTAGTCGGAAGACGTTTCGTCGAGCTCGAATGCCTTCAGGAACTCAGTTGCCCGCTTCTCGTACTGCCCGGATGGCACCCTGCGGACCGATGCTATAAATCTGAGATATTCCCATATGCTCATGCTCTCATACAACGCAGGCGTTTCCGGTACGTAACCCGTGATAGACTTGACCACATTGTTTTCGGTGACTGTATCATGACCAAGCACCATTATCGACCCGGACGTGGGTTTTATTATTGATGATATAAGCTTCAGCATTGTGGTCTTCCCAGACCCATTCGGGCCTAGAATTCCATATATCTGGCCAGGTTGAACCTGCAGGTTTATCCCGGATAGCGCTAATTTACCGGAATAAGCCTTGGTAACATTGATGAGTTCTATCACTTACCGTCCCACTCTTTATTATAACGGACAAATAATCTTTTCCAGAGAATGCCTGCAGGGAATAATATATACATAAGGAAGATGATGGGGCTGTGATGCAGTGCGGTCTTGACGAAGCTGGAAGAGGCCCGGTTATTGGGCCAATGGTAATTGCCATGGTATGCGGTGATGGTGAAGAATTCTCTTTGATCGGTGCCCGTGACTCGAAGATACTGTCTCCAGCAAGAAGGGGGACGCTTTACGTCGAAATAAAGAGAATAGCGGAATCTGTCAGTGTTTCAGTAGTTACAGCAGAAGAAATAAACGCTGAAATGAGTTATCAGACAATAAACGAAATAGAGCATTCAAGATATCTATCGCTCATCAGGAACGCAAAGTATCCTGTATACGTGGATGCGTTCGATGTTGATGCTGGCAGGCTCGAGTCCCGGCTTTCAAATGAGTCGGGTCATGAAATACATGCGCTGCACAGGGCGGACTCGATATTTCCGGTTGTATCTGCTGCTTCTATCATTGCGAAGGTAGAAAGGGACAGAATCATAGAGGAGCTCCATAATGAATATGGCGACTTTGGATCGGGATACCCTTCAGATCCAAGGACTGTTGCTTTCTTGAAGAAATGCATTGCTGACCGCATAGATATATCGAAGATTGTGAGAAAACAGTGGATCACATGGAGAAGACTTGCCGGCGGGGTACAGAAAGATCTCCGCACCAACTACACTAGTGTTAAATAGTTTCCTTTACTCAGTGCGATGTGTCTATACAGGGCTTGCCGAAAGATAAGACAGAGATGGCTGACGACTATAACGAGCGAGGTATATCGTTCTTCAACTTGAGGAAGTACCCCGAAGCGATCCAAAATTTCACCAAGGCAATAAAGATCGTGGGAACCGATCCCGACTATTACCATAACAGGGGCCTTGCCTACTACTCAATGAAGATGCTTGAGAATGCAATAAAGGATTACAGGAAGGCAGTTGAAATCCTTCCGGATAATGCGGATTATCATAATGCGCTTGGTGCAGCTCTGGAGGATTCCGGAGACCTGGATGGCGCAACATCATCCTTTGCCGAGGCAATTGAGCTTGAAGGGGACGTCCCCGATTATTACTATAACAGAGGCAATGTCCTTTGGAAAAAAGGGAAGCATGATCTGGCGCTCGAAGACTACAGCAAGGCGGTCCAGCTGAACAGCACCGACCAGATTTTCCTGTATAAGCGTTTCCTCACGTACATGGATCTTGAACGTTACGAGGAAGCACTCAAGGACATAGATGCCCTTATAGGACTTGCTCCAGGCAGCACGATGTACATTGCACATAAGGCGAGGATACTGATGCTTATGGGAAAAAAAAGCGAAGCGAAGGAATTTCTACTTGATTTCAAGAAGCATCAGGATCTAGACGATACGCTTTCTAAAATCCTTGAAGATCTGCAATAACCTGTTTCATGAGTTGTCTCCTTATTGGATATTCAACTTTTTGGCTATCATAGTTGATAGCGTGTAAATTCATACGAAATAGTATTAAAAAATTTTAATTATTGTATAATTATACAGTTAACATGGTATCTCAACCTGATCTAGATAGAATTCAGCAATTTCTTCTGGACAGCATTGGGAACCATGATGTCGTCATCGGGATCAGCGGCGGGGTAGACAGTGCCGTCGTCCTGGGGCTCTGTTCACGGGCTTTTCCCAGGGGCAGGATACATGCATATTTCATGCCAGATGCAAACACTTCAGATGACATCAGATACGTCAAGGAACTTTCCAGCGCCTTCAATATCGATATTAGAGAGCTTTCGCTTCAGGGATTTATAGATCCCTTTGTTAAAACTTTTCCAATAAATGATCCTAGACTTCTTGGAAACATAAAATCCAGACTCAGGATGATAATTCTTTATTATCATGCAAACAAGCACAATGGCTTTGTTATCGGAACTACAAACCGCTCTGAATACTTGACTGGATACTTCACGAAGTTTGGTGATGGTGCTTGCGATGTTGAGCCCATCCTGCACCTTTATAAGCATGAAGTCATGGAAGCGGCTCGGCTACTAGGGGTACCCGCCTCTATAATTGGGAGAAAGCCTTCTGCCGGACTATACCCCGGACAAACCGATGAGGATGATCTGGGGTTCACTTATGATTTTTTAGACTCGAGCCTGAGCCAAATTGCAACTGGAAGGTACGATTCCTCTGATGCAAAAATTAAGAGGATTCTGCACCTTGTCGAGGAAACTGCGCATAAACGTGAGCTGCCCAAGAGCCTACCTGTGAACGATGGTTCCTGATGGCTCTAGAATCAGAGTTCCTGCAGGTAAGCCTTATACTAATCCTGGCTGCCTTCTCCATTCCAATAGCGAGGAAGTTTTCGATTGCCGAGGTGCCTGTTCTTATAATACTCGGATTGATATTTGGGCCCCTGACTGGAATCATCAACCATACCTATGCGAGTTACCTGATGGTTTCATATGCATCTGTGGGCCTTGGAATGCTCGGCATTGTCATCGTGCTGTATGCAGAGAGCCACAAGATAGATTTCAGGATACTTAGAAGGGAATTTGTAAGAATAGCCTCGCTTGACACTATCGGAATTGTCATAACAATGGTCGTGGCTGCTTTATTCTTCTCGTTCATTACACACGCGCCCCTGATAATAGGATTTCTCTTCGGCGCAATATTGGCCCCTACGGATCCTGTCACCATAATACCTATATTCAGGAAGCTGAGGGTTAAGGAAGACATATACGGAATAGTTCTGGGCGAGAGCCTTTTCAATGACCCGGTTTCGATTATATTCTTCACCCTCATAATTGCGCTTATAGTTCCCGGGTCCACGTATTCACCGCTCTTCAATGGAGTAACTTCGTTTTTCGGCCTGTTCGCTGGATCTGCAGTCTTTCTGATAATACAGATTGCAGTGCCCGCGCTTATAGGGATAGCGGTTGGATTCAGCATTCTATACATGAACAAGATATTCAATTTTGAAAACTTCATCCTCGGCCTTCTACTTGGCGTGGTTCTCCTTGAATTTGCCTTATTCAGTGCTGTTAGCATCACACCGTTCCCCGCTATAATTGCGACCGGCGCAATCATTGGGAATTTTTCTGACAAGAGCCTTTTCTGGCAGCGTGAGTCAAACTTCCAGGACAATCTTTCCTTTCTTGCCCAATCAATCATTTTCATCTTGCTCGGTGCCATACTCACAGTGCAGGATATAGAGCGATACCTGGTTGTTGGAGTGCTCATGGCATTAGCGATAATATTCCTTGCAAGACCTGCTGCAGTCATGTCAGCGCTCACTCTTGCCGACAGGGGGAAAAGCAGGTTTCATCTTGACAACATAAAAAAATTATTCATCTCGTTCGTTGGGCCCAGAGGGACGGTAACTGTCGTTCTTTCTACCATACCGTATGCAGTTGGCCTGTCACTTAACAACGTACTGCTAATTGAATGGGGTCCGGTTATCTACTCTGTCGCGTCAATAATCGTTCTGGTCTCCATTGTGTTTCTTGCACTGTTCATACCGCTGCTGAGCAAGAACTTCTTCAAGGAAGAGAACAGTCCAGCGGAAGCTTAAAGTGGATTCAGCTCGTTTTCAATGTCATCCTCGTCAATATTGAGATCCTTCAGAAGGTTCGGGCGATCCTTGTAGAACTTGTTTATCATGCTGTTCACGTCTCGATAAGTGATGTATTTCTTCTGTATCATGCGGTTTATGATGACTTCCCTGATCTTTGCCTCTTTCTCCAGATCTGTTTCTGATTTTCCCGTTCTCTCGGCTATCCTGTTCATGACATAACTGAAACCGGAATACTGGAATGTATCATTCTGGGAGTTCCACTTGAATATATTGTTAAGGACTATGTCGCCAGATGATGGATCAAGGCCCGTTATCTCCGATACCGAAGTAACACGCCTCACTATCTTTCCATTGTAGTTCAGGAGCGATTGCATTATGACAACGTCAAGGGCAGTAATCAGCGTTCTGGGGATATTGATAGGTTCAGATTCCAGCCTATAGATAAGCGTCTTGGGATCCTCTGCATGGAATGTACCGAAGCCGTATCGCCCCGCCGACATTGCCTGGAATACGGTGAAGGCCTCCTTTCCCCTGACCTCTCCAATCACTATGTAGTTTGGCCTCTGCCTGAGGGATGCCGCAAGGAGGTCAAACATGTCGATTTCACCGGCTCTTTTACCGGTTTCCCGATCGAGCTCGCCGAATCCAGGTCTTGTAACACCTGCAATCCAGTTCTCATGCGGTATATTGATCTCCCTGGTGTCCTCGATGCTTACCACCTTCATCTGCGGAGGAATGAAAAGCAGGATCGCATTGAGAAGCGTAGTCTTCCCCGATCCAGTTCCCCCAGCAACCATCATGTTTGAACCATATTCTGTGAGCACCCACAGGTAGCTGAATACCTTCGCCGAAAGGGACTTGGCCATCACGAGGCTGATCGGGCTGAGAGGGCTTGCCCTGAACTTCCTGATCGTAAAAGCAGGGCCATTATTCGTAATGTATTTACCAAATGATGCCTGAATCCTGGATCCATCCCTCAGGGTTGCATCTATTATCGGTATTGAGATGGAGATATGCTTGCCGGAATCCTGTATGAGGCTTTTCACATACCTGTTGAGCTCGTCATCGTCGGAATACTTTATGTTCGTCATTATGTATCCATGTTCACGGTGAAACACGAATACAGGAACGGTACTGCTGTCGCATGAAATATCCTCGACGTTAGGATCGCGCATAAGACCGTCGATACGACCATATCCTACGACATCTCTCTCGACGTAATACTTGATAACGGTACCCTGGTTACCACCCAGACGGATATCCAGGTCTTCGAGAGCAGCAGGAAAGTACTGCTCAAAATCCTTCTTTCTGTCCGTAGTGGGGTGACCGTTGAAAGCTGCCAGGTTGATGAGATAGTTCTTCAGCTTTTCTATGATTTGTCTTTCTTCATCATCTATAAATGGCTCGATAAGTGATAGGTTTATCTCACCTGTTTCCCTGTTTTGAAAAACCCTGCTGTAAACCATGCCAGGTTCAATCTCATCGAACGATAGATCATCAGATCCACTGCTTCCGTTTAGCTTGACATCTGCCTTATCAAGCGTTGTGATAATGCGTTCCTTCTTCTTGAACGGATTCAATTGCATTTAAAGTGCACCCACTCCCAGCAGTATGACAAGGCTAACAAGAACAAGAACACCAGCTAAGAAGAAGCCTGAAGCTACTCTTCCGTCCCTAAGCACGCCAGAAAGGATGCCCGAACCGCCTCCCTGCATTATCATTCCTATATTGAAAACGTTCTTAATAGAACCGACATTGGAACCGTTCAGGAATCCTAATCCACCTGCACCGGTGGATGTTCCCAGCTGCGGAAGGAAATCAAGGTCCAGAACAAGTATTACAAAAAGGAAAACGCCGAACGAGATCATCATGACGGCTGTGTAGTTTTTCATTTCAGCGAACTTGGCATTTCTGAGAAGCTGCATTTGCGATGTGAATTCTGAAACCATGCCCATAACATCTGAGATGTTGCTTCCTGATTCCGCTGCCCTTATAATTATAGTTCCAGCCCTTTCTATATCCTGCGAATGGAACTTCTTTCCAAAGTCAACCATTGCGTCTTCAACAGGAACACCCCATGAGATGAGGGCTGCCACTCTCCTTACTTCTTCGGACAGTGAGCCGTAATCTGAAGTTGACGCCCTGACTATAGACTCTGATATTGGCATCCCGAACGTGGTGTATTCAGCGATGTCACGAAGAAAGTCGGATATCCTCCTTTCTGCCTCATAAACTCTCTTAATTTCACGTTCGTCAAAATAGCCATAAGGTATTGAGATAACTGCGAATATAACTGACGCCACTATGAGGATATTGAAGCCAAAGGTGGGCTGCCTGATGTATATAAGGAGATATATAAGAGTGAACAGGAGAGCCGCGATGTATGAAAGAACAAGCACTATGTATTTTGTTCTCATATGTTCACCTCTTTTATCGTACTCTGTATCAGGAAAGCAAACACGAATGTAATCATCGGCACCATCATTAGAACAATCAGGTATAAAACAGTGACAACACCGCCTGCAGATGATGATATCGCAGCGAGTATCCCCAGAATTACGATCATCATCAGCGGAAACGCGACTCCAACTGTCACGTAGCTCTCCGCAAGAACACCAACCGATTCTGAGTTCTGCTTGATTAGAGTGCTAAGCTCAGACTGGAACTGTTTCGCCTTCATTGTGAAGTAATCCTTAAGGTTTCCACCTGATGTCACGGTGGACGTTATACCTGTTAGGAATTCAGCAAACTTCAGCGACGGAGAATATTTGGACTCCTCCCTAAGAGCCGATACTATATCATTCCCGAACAACCTGGATGAAGCAGATATAGTTCTAGCTTCCTTAGCAATTTCGCCATACTGGGGGCTTTTTCCAAGTTCATACATTATGTTTTCAACTGGTACATCTGCAGAAGCCATAGTTGCTATGTACGCAAGCGCCATTGGAAGCCTTGTATCTATGTTTTTTCGTCTCTTGGTTATGGCTGACGAAGGCATTGCGGTTCCCAGCGAATATATTAAAATAGCAACAATCACGACTATAGGAACGCCTAATAGCGCCAAAGAGCCGACAAAATAGTAAGCTGCTCCAAGACCTATCATGCCACCAAATCCCGCAATAAGGGCAAAGAATGTGATCATGGAAAGATACTGAACCGGGGAATAAGGCATCTTTGATTTCCTGAGGCTCTCTTCAAGCTTCACATTGACAGGCTTGAGCGTATAATAGTCCCTGAATAATGTAAGTGCCACTTTCATGTAACCCGGAACCTTTGGCATTGTCGTGGTTGGTTCTATGAAGTCCGGCTTACGGCTTATGGCCCTGGTCATCTTCTGGATAGATTCCTGATCTGGTCTCTTCCTTGACCCGAAGAGTCTTCTCTGATTTTCCTCTATCTCTTCCCTTGCGCGTTGAATGGATTCATTCTTCTTTGAGAACCTGAATATGCTGAATCCTTTCCCTTTTTTGTCCGATTCCGAAGGCATTACGGGTTCTGAGCCGGTAATTGCAGGAAGATCAACGTTTTCTAATGTATCCTTCTTTGCCTTTTTCTTCTTTTTTACTTCTGCTTTTCCCTCTTTCTTTTCTTTACGGGATATTTTCCTTTCAGAAATAGCATTCTTAGTACCAGTCTGGGTTTCCATGGGCTCTGGTAAAGTTCCGGTATCTTCCTTGACTAGTGGTGCAGAAAAGGCCCCGGCTTCCGGCTCCCGTGCAGGAACACTGTTTGTGGGTTCTGCCTCAGGAATATTCTGAGGAGCCTGTTCGCTAATGTCTTGTACAGCCGGTTCATGACCGGAATCAAGGAGAGGGGCCATTCCTTCCTCGGATGGTGTATTTGGTGTGGGATGTGTCTGGGACGAAGACTGATCCGCCGGAACTGTATTATCTTGAATAACCGGCTTCCTGGATCTTGGTTTCTTCCTCGACTGAATGCGCTTGTTTGCTTCCTGATCTTCGGTCATGTTAACTCTCCGGTGGCCATTTTCATTGCATAATCCTGATCCTTGTAATATGTGTTTATTATCTTTGAGATCTGTATGTAGTTTATAATATCGGATCTCACCATCTCTTCGAGTAACTTCTTTCGAAAATCAAATTCGGCCTTGAATGAGGATGATGTCAGCCCACGGGAAAACTGTACCTTTTTGTAAAGGTTACTAAATCCGGAGAAGGAATGCCTTCCCTTGAAAGCATCATAAGAAAAGACTTTATTGTAAATGACTTCATTTGTGCTGCTGTCAAATCCTGACATTTCATCGACCTCAGTAATCCTTCTCACAACCGAGTCACCACTTCTGATAAATTTGTTAAATATAACAGTGTTAAGATAAGTCAGCATTATCCTAGGAATATTCAATGGCGCACTTTCCAGTCTGTTCACAGTTGCTTCCATCGAATCCGCATGGATTGTTGAGTAAGTGGTATGACCAGTTGCCATTGCCTGGAAAAGCGATGAAGCTTCGCGGCCACGAACCTCTCCCACAACGATGTATGTAGGCCTCTGCCTCATTGCCATCTTGACTAGTTCGAACATGTCGATCTTTGCCATCCCGTTATCACGGGAATCAAAGTCTGATTCCCTCGTGGAGGTGGCTACCCAGTTCTTATGCAAAATGTTGATTTCTCTTGTCTCCTCGATGCTGAAGATCTTTGTATTTGGGGGTACAAGCATTAGCATTGCATTTAGCGTCGATGTTTTCCCCACAGCAGGCACTCCTGCTATCAAAGCAGAGTTGAGGTTCTCAATCATATACCAGAAATAAGTTACAACCTCAGCGTTAGCAGTACCATACTTTATGAGTTCCACAGGCGTAAAAGGCCTCTCCCTGAAAAGTCGTATTGTAAACGTGGATCCCCTCGTAGCTATTTCACTGCCGTAAATTGCCTGAACCCTGTGACCCTGCTGGGTGGATCCATCAAGTATTGGCTCGGCAACAGAAATATCCTTGTTGCAGAGCTGTGCCAATTTTATAACGTATGAGTTAAGCAGCGCCGGGTCCGGAAAAACAACATTTGTCTTGATTGAACCATATTTCCTGTGATAAACAAATATAGGAACGTTGTAACCATCGCATGAGATATCCTCAACATAAGGATCGCGGACTATAACTTCAATTTTCCCAAGACCTTCAAAGTCCCTTTTCAGATAGTACTTTAGTTTGTTCTTCGACTGCTCAGATAGCCGGACCTGGTAAGCTTCGATATAGTCATCAAGTATCTTTCCTATATCAAAACCATCGAATGTGCCAAGGTATCCCTTAACATTCGGGATAACCATCTGCATTTCCCTGGGAAGAGTCCTGAGGAAAGCTTCTTCGATTTCATTAAGCTGCGGCTCTACGACAGAATAGATTGTTTCAAGTGTTTCGCGGTTCCACTGTATCTCTACAGATCCACTGGTTCCTATAATGTCGTACCTGTCTACCAGGTCAAGATTCTCGTTGCCGGAAGTCTTGGCTATTGGCCTTCTGGATTTTGATCTTCTTATTGTGAATTGTGGCATTCTTAACCTCTAATTCATGCTGACTAATAAATTATTATCAATTGGATACTAAATGGAGCAATAAAATTCTTTTGTTTTCAAAGTTAGATAAACATTCAATGAAGAGATCTAACCCCTTATATGAAAATGCTTAGCAACTTTTATAGTGTGTTTCCCATTCTGGAATAGCTTAATTGGGCCGATAGATCAGCGGTAGATCGCTTCCTTGGCATGGAAGAGGCCCGGGGTTCAATTCCCCGTCGGTCCATATTTCTAAAATGTAAATGTATTGGCATATCAACCACTTAAGTTTGATCCTTGCATAATATACTTATGGACCGATTTTATTAATATAGTTTCATTGAAATTTACCTTTACCTAAGACATGACAATTATCATTGTACATCTTCATTCAAGGCGATTTATCCTTGTGAATCGGATCATAACCTTGGAACGCTTATACCCGATCTAAGAAGCCATATTTAGTTCTTACATTTAGCTTTCTGATGAGATTTATGCGTTTCGAATTTAGACATTCAATGCTATAAGATAATTAACCTACCATAATTCTTTCACTTTAACACATATTTTTAAATCAGCTGAACCCCTGATATAAGGGATGATATAGCATATCTTAATTTTAATTTTAATCCATCCGTATTCTACCAACCCCTTCCTCCAGCAATCTCTAGTGCAAACCTGTAAATAGGATATTCACTAACACATATGCCCATGATCGATAATGCCCCAGATACCCTTAAGGAGACAATATTACGGGTCCGGTTACGTTCAGATAACATGAGCATAGAGAAACGCTCTTTAGGATAAGAGTCAAGGGAAAGGGATTTTTTAACTTCCTCCTCATTCCAGAGGTGACGATATGGTAAGTAATGGTACGTAGAGAACAAAAGAGGAGAGAGCAAGGATCTTCCTGAAGTTCATATATGTCATGCTCAAAAAGAATATAGAATTTGAGAATAATATTGATTCTCTCACAGAGAAAGAGGAAGGCCACATCAATGAGGGCAAAAACCCAAGAAGATTCAATGATCTTGAAGAGGTGGAAAAAATATTTATAAAGAAAAGAAAGCAGAGTAAAGTAGATCAACTTTTTTCATAGAATTTAAAATAAAGTGGAAAAAATTAGACGTTTTCCGGCCCAGCTATGTCCCCACCACTTGTAGTGTATATCAAAGCTATGGTACTTAAAGCCGGAGTGCTAGTGCTTCCAGACGCAGGCGTAATTGTTAAAGTTATAGTAGTGTCGTACGTAAGATAGTTTCCGCTACCAGTAACGCTAATCGCTGCCGAAGTGGTAGATGTAAGACTTATAGTTGGTGAGCTAGCTAGAGGAGTGGATGAATATGTATTAGAGCCAATAGTCACCCTTAGGATAACATCTGACAAGCTTACATTTGTGCTCACTGAAGTAAATGTTAAGGAATATATCTCTTGGGTTGATCCTACACCAGAACTCGACACTGTCATACTCGCAGTCGGAGTCGGTTTCCCAATCAATCCACTGAACCCACCAAGCACCGCATAAAGCGTTGCCGCCAAAACCACCGTTATTGCAACAATAAGTATAGTACCAATAATTGCTGAAACAGCT